>JAZRWT010000153.1:0-4358 GCA_045599845.1 Candidatus Egerieisoma sp.
TTTACATTGCCTGCTTCATAATAATAGTTGTCCTTGTGATACTGCTTGGCTGGCTCATTGCCCGCATGATTGAAAAAGTGCTCAAGATATCCACACTTGGATGGCTGAACAGGTTGCTCGGAGCAGTTCTCGGAGCCGCCAAGATAATATTGATACTTGCAGTCATGGTTTATGCTTTCAACAAGATAAACGCCAGCTGGCATCTTGTTGACAATGCTGTACTGAAAGAATCATCAATGTGGTGCTGGCTTTCTGAACTGCACGAAAAGGTTTTCCCTTATCTTCTGAAGATTAAATCTTAGATTCAATCTTTTTCCCGCCGGCGAGTATGACTCCGCCTATTATGGCAAGGCTTCCGAGCGTTCCCACAATTGTAAGCTTTTCACCCAGAACTATAACCGCAACAACAAGTGTGAAGAATGGATTGAGGTAAATGTAGTTCGTACTCGTGACATTGCCCAAAGCCGCCATTACCCTGTTCCACACCACGTATCCTATGAACGAAGCCAGCAGTCCGAGGAAGAACAGATTGAACAGGATTCTGCCGTTGCGCAAAAGGCTGCCAAGACTTGCCGATCCGTCTTGAAGCAGGCCCCATGTACTTCCGCCGCTTATTGTGGCAGTTGTAGAGGCATCATACAATACAAATGGAATAATGGTTACCAATCCCCAGAAGAACACTTTCCTTGTAGTGAACAAACTGCCATATTCGGTTGTAAGCTGTCCTGCAAGGATGCTGTACAAGGCCCACCACACTGCCGATAGCAATGCAAGCAAATCTCCCAGGACAGGATGAGGCGCAGAAACGGCATCCGCGCTGGCATTAGCCCCCTCGAAGATTATCATGGCCATGCCACCCATGCACAGGATGGTACCCACAAGCAGATTCCAGGAGAATCTCACATCCTCAAGTCCGGATGCAATCCTTCCTTTGAAATATCTTTTTACAACAATGGTTACAAGTGCCGTTATCAATGGCACACTTCCAACTATGAATGACACATGACTGGTCTGTGTGTAACTTACAGCTGTGTTTTCCGCAAGGAAATATAAAGATCCTCCGCTTATGCCCAGCAAAAGGAAATAGAATTCGTCCTTGACATTATTGGCCCAGAATTTCGAATGTCCATTTCTGTGCTTTGCGGTAAGAAGGGTCCACATGCATAAATATGCTATCAATGACCTCAGGACGAAAACACCGCACGGACTGAATCCGGCATTTATAAGAATCTTGCTGGAAATGAATGTTGTCCCCCATACGGCAGTTACCGCCAATGCATATATATGATACAAAAACTTTCCCTTCCCCATTACAAAAGCTTTTTAGGTTTGCCTGCCACGAAATCCTTGAGATAGAAAGGTTCGAAATATGCCACATCCTTGAAATCACTGTCTGCATAAGCCTTGCTTGCAGCAATGCGCATGCCGGATGCCTTCAGTTCGGTTTCAATGAAAGCAAGGTTTTTCCCAAGACGGCCTTCGCTCTCCAGAAGTTCCCTGAATTTGGCGCAACCATCGCCAGTGAAAAAAACTTTCTGATTCATGTATTGGCTGTAGGATGAGGAATCAAGCACTTTTGCTTCTGTTTTCTCCAAGATTGAGCCGTCCGGGGCAAAGACAGCGGAATATACCTCCATCCTGCGGGCGTCTATCATTGGTATGAACAGAGCTGACTGGTTCATGCAGTCCTGTTCCAATGAATCAATGGCGCACTGGGCAATTGCAGCCAGGGTATTGACTGCAATAAGTGGTTTGCCTGCACCATAGCAAAGTCCTTTGGCAAGCGAAAGCCCTACCCTGAGTCCGGTATATGATCCTGGGCCCTCACTTATTGCAATTGCACTGCAATCCTTGATTGATACGGAATTGCGTGCAAGAACCTGCTCCACCATTGGAGCGAGCAAAGAAGCCTGGGTCCGTGGCCTGTTCTCAAGAATTTCATCAACAATCTCCTTACCGCGGCAAAGCGCTGCAGAACAGCAGTCCGTGGCACTCTCTATCAAAAGCAAAAGCGGTGCTGAAACACTTGTCATTCCAAAACACATTTATATTATTTTTCTGAAACCTTAACTCCGGACCTCAGTTCCTTGTTTATGGCATTGAAAGGCCCGGTGATTATTTTTGTATCCTTATCTATTCCACCTGTCACCTCCACCTGTAGCACGTCCTGTATGCCTGTCCTTATTTCCCTGGCCTGCGCCTTTCCGTTTTCAAGCACAAAAACCTGCTGATGCACTGAAGACGCATAATCCAATGAGTCAATAAGACCGGAGCGGGTTGTTATTGACTGCAACGGTATTACAAGCGCATTGTCGTGCCTTAAGGTCTGTATTGATACCGATGCGCTCATTCCGGGACGGAGCGGCATGGAATTCTCTTTTGCCAGATGCATGTAGGATTCAGGGAGAATGAGGACTTTCACCTCGAAATTCGTCACCTGATCGGCCGTTGTGCCTGCACTCTTTGACGAAGAGGCTATCTGAGTCACAACCCCTTTGAATCTGGTTTCAGGATACGCATCGATTTCAACGACTGCGGTGTCTGCAAGATTTATCTTTATGATATCATTCTCATTCACGTCAACCATGACTTCCATATTGCCAAGGTCAGCTATCCTCAGCATTTCAGTTCCTGCCATCTGGCCTGTTCCAACCACCCTTTCTCCCTTCTCCACACTTAATTTTGATATGGTTCCGTCCATTGGAGCATAAATGGTAGTTTTCACAAGATTCTCATTGGCTTCCTTCAAAGCGGCCTTGTAGCTTTGAATATTGTACTCACAAGCTCTAAGCTGCTCTTTGCCGGCTTCATACTGCGCCTTGGCGGATTCATATTCGGATTTGGCAATGGCCTGCTTTGAAAGCAGTTTCCCGGCTCTTGCATACGCTGCCTCCAGCTGCACCATCTGGGCCTGCTGCTGCTTGTACTGTGCTCTTGTTGAATTCAACGATGCCTGTGCCCTCTCCACGGCGGAAAGATAAACATCCTGTTTGATCTTGAGGAGCAGATCACCCTCATGAACAAAATCCCCTTCCTTAACATTCAATTCAACTATCTCACCGGACACATCCGGCGAAATCTTGACCTCGATTACAGGCTGAACTTTCCCGTTTGCAGGTATAGTCTGGATTATACTTGTAAGCTGCGGATATTCACATTGAACAGGAAGCGCTCTGTGCCCTTTCAGCACACCATTGACTATAATCAAAACCACAATGGCAAGTGATACTGCCAGCACAATGTGTCTTGTTCTCTTTTTTCCGCCTTTGATTCCGTTTACCATAGCTGAAATATTTTTATCTTATAGGTATTCCTCTGTAAAAATCAAGTATCTTCATGAAAAGAAGATATTGATACTTTGCCTGAACACATTCAGAAGCACTTGAGTACCAGTTGTTCATGGCAACTATCACTTCGGTTGTTGTTGCAGCCCCCTCCTGCTCCTTGAAATCAACCACCTGCCAGGATTCGTGGCTAGAAGCGGCAGAGCTTCTTGCAGCCTGGTATCTCTTGTATGAATTGAGCACATCGAAATAAACTGACTGCACCTCCTGATAAAGTTCCTGCTTTGCCCTGTCAAGATTATACTGGCTGTTCTTTACATTCAGTTTCGCGTTCTTAGTTCCTGTCCTTGCCTTGAGTCCGGAAAAAATAGGGATGTTCATGCTCAAACCGAGATACGGGTTTCTATTGTCATTGAACTGGCTGAAGAAAGCCGCTTTCTGGCTGTCTGTGTAGTATGTACCATAAGTTGCAGAAGCAGAAATCTGAGGATAGTAGTTCGCTTTTGCCAGTTTGAGGTCAATCTTGCTTTTCTCAAGGGCATATTCCCCCATCCTTATTCTTGGCAATCCAAGTGCATCGTTGTATATTTCATTGAAATTCAAGTCATACGGTGTAATGATATCGTCATCGCTCTGTGGAATGTCAACACGGAAATCCTTCTGCTGTTCAATGCTCAGGTTCAAAAGCTGGGCAAGGGAAAGATATGCGTTTGAAAGATCGTTACCTGAGTTCACAAGACGCAACGAGTCCTGAGCTGCTTTTGCCTGCATTTCAAGATAGGTGCTGTATGGCTCGCTTCCTTCGTCAACAAGCACTCTGGTATTCCTGGCCCTTTGAGCCGAAGCCTCACAGCTTTTCTTGCTCAGCTCGTTTATTTCATAATAAAGCAGCACCTGCAGATATGCATTGGCCACTTGTATGGAAATATCATCCTTGAGTTTCTGGTAGTTCTCATTTTCAACCTTGAGAGCCATTTTCCTGCTTTTTATGGAATTCAATTTGGACAGTCCTGAAAACAAGGTAACCCTGGCGTCTATGCTGGCCGAAGTGTTGAGTGTCAGACTTCTTGAAAT
>JAZRWT010000154.1:0-24926 GCA_045599845.1 Candidatus Egerieisoma sp.
CATTCGGGGTGTTCATAAATGACAAGCTTCTTACTCCATTCGCCCAAAGATTCACTCCGCAGGTGTTGTGGGCAACAATTGCTTTTGTCATATTCATAGCGGCAGCGTTCATTGCATGTCTTGTGCTGTGCAAAAAATATAAGGACAGAAAATTCTTCGGGACTCTATACGGAATCATGAACGGTCTTGGTAGCGGATTGTGTTCAATCTTGAAGATAAAGCAGAAGGCTTTGTTCATAATTTACACTATTGCTTTATGGCTTAGTTTCTGGCTTACCAGTTACACTACCATTCTCGCTTTCCAGACTTCAGGTTCACTTGATGCAGTCAATGCTGCAGGTGAACATATTGCACTGGGCGGGGGTGATGCGCTTTTCCTTATGGTAGCCGGTGCGCTCGGATGGGTAGTTCCGGTTCAAGGTGGTATTGGTGCTTTCCATTTCATTGTGAGCCTTGCCCTCACTACAATGTATGGAATCTCACAGAGCCAGGGAGTTGTTTTTGCCACGATATCGCACGAATCCCAGGCTGTTGTAATGATAGCAATGGGAATATTCTCTGCCATTTGCCTGTGGTTCATCAAGAGACATTCAACATCAGATGGCAGCGGAAATTTTATTCAAGGAATCAAGGAGGAATGAATATATGAAATACAAGGTTTTTTATGTGAATGATTTGCGCGAGTGCTGCTACGTTGTGAATTGCGGTGGGGAAGCGCATAATGAATGTGTGATCATAGATCCTGGAATGCAGACAGGAAGTGAGTGTGACAGAATAGCTGATTATATAAGATCGAACGGACTTGAACCGGAAGCCATACTGCTTACACACGCGCATTTTGACCATATAATGGGCGTGAATTTCATTCTCAGGAACTGGGACATACCTGTTTATATCAACCAGGCCGATGAAAGGCAGTTGCGCAGGGCCGCCCAGTACGCCCTCATGTTCGGGGAAGTGATAGATGCTCCTGAAGTTGAGAATCTCAGCTTTGTGAATGACAACGATATTCTCGAATTCGGACAGACACAGTTCAAGGTTCTTGCAACTCCCGGTCATTCGGAGGGCTCTGTCTGCTATCTTGCAGGTGAATGCCTCTTCTGCGGTGATACTCTCTTTGCAGGCAGCATAGGCCGCACGGATCTTCCTGGAGGAAGCTATGACAGCATAGTTGAAAGTTTGAAAACCAAGATTCTGCCTCTTGACCCTGATACCATAGTACTCCCGGGACATGGTCCGGAGACCACAGTGGCTCATGAAGCGAGCACAAACCCATTCCTGCAGTTCGGAGCTCCTGACTTCATACAGATAAACAGATGATTTTACACTTACCAAGCTTGAATTAACCATCGTCATAGTGGGAAAAATAAAATATATATCACTTACTGCGATAGTTGCAGTTCTTATCTGGTCCTGTTCTCCTGGAGAGGGCGGTGGAAGCAGTGTTGAGGGTATTGACAGTGCTGCTATCAATGCAATGATAGATAGTATATTAGGAGAAAAATACAAGCCCAATTCAATGATTTCCTTTGTTATGGAGAATCAGAAACAGAGGATTGTGGTGCCTCCGCTTCCGGACAGCGCATATTTTGCCGGCGAAAGGGTGCCGTTGGAATATACCGATGTAAGGGAAAGTCTTATAAGGGAACTTACGGCAATAAGTTACATGCACTCATCCCTGATATATACCATACAGCTTTCAGGGAGGTACAAAGAAAGGATTTGCCGCAATTTGAAAGCCAATGGTGTGCCTGAGGACTTCTTCTATCTATGTGTTGCTGAAAGTATGCTCCAGCCGCTCACATCATCTGCAGCGGCAGCCGGTTACTGGCAGTTCCTCAAAGGAACGGGAAAGGAATACGGTTTGGTCATAAACAATGAGATAGATCAGAGATATGATTGGGAGGCATCAACGGCGGCCGCCTGCAGATATATGCAGAAAGCATATTCGAAATACGGCAGCTGGACTCTGGCTGCGGCAAGTTACAATATTGGCATAAAGAACATTGACAACAGGATAAAGCTGCAAGGAACCAAAAATTATTACGACATGCAGCTCCCTATGGAAACTGCCAGATATGTGTTCAGGGCAATAGCGTACAAGACCATTATGAACAACCCTCAGGCATACGGTTTTGACATAAAGGGAAGCGATATTTTCAGTGAACCGGAGCACAGAATGGTTCAAGTAGGCGGGAAAGTTGAGAATTGGAGCAATTTTGCAAAGGCAAACGGAACCAATTTCAAAATGCTCAAGCAGTATAACGAATGGATTCGTTCCAATAAATATTCCGGAAACCTGCGCAAATCTTTCAACGTGTTCATACCAGAACGGGAGACAGTTCAGAACAGTGAGCAATGAAGACAATAGAGATAATTGGATGCAGGCAGCACAATCTTAAGAACATATCGCTGGAGATACCCAGAGACAGGCTTGTTGTGGTAACAGGACTCAGCGGAAGCGGGAAGTCATCGCTTGCGTTCGATACCATATATGCCGAGGGCCAGAGGAGGTATATGGAAACTCTCAGTGCATATGCGCGTCAGTTCATAGGTGTTCTGGAAAGGCCTGCGTTGGAAAGCATAAATGGTCTGAGTCCAATAATTGCCATTGAGCAGAAAACTACAGGCCGCAACCCTAGGTCAACGGTTGGAACAATAACAGAGATTTATGATTTCCTTCGTCTGCTGTATGCCAGGATAGGCGTTGCGTATTCACCCGTTACAGGCAAACCTATGGTCAGATATACCACTGAGCAAACAGTGAGCCTTATACAGAAAGAATATTGCGGCAAGAAAATATATCTGCTTGCTCCACTTGTAAACGGTCGCAAAGGTCATTACAGGGAATTGTTCGAATCATTGCTCAAGAAAGGCTACAATCAGGTGAGGGTTGACGGTAAAATCATTCCTTTGTCAGAAGCCAGGCCTCTTGACAGATACAAGAACCATTTCATAGAACTGGTTGTTGACAAACTTATGCCATTGGATGAGCAGAATGCGCAGGAAGAGGAGCAGAAAAGAATAAGTTCATCCGTATCAACCGCCATGGATCAAGGAAAGGGAATGCTTGCCATACTTGAGCTCGGAGCGGAAAACAGGCCGTTGAGGTATTTCAGCAGATTCCTTATGTGCGAAGACAGCGGTATGTCACTGCCGGAACCTGCGCCTCACAGTTTCTCATTCAATTCCCCTCAGGGAGCCTGTCCTAAATGCAAGGGGTTGGGGTACATTGCAAGAATTGATTTCAACAAGATATTTCCGGACAGGAGCAAGAGCATAAACGGCGGTGGCATTGCTCCACTTGGCGTTTACAAAGACAACAATTGGTTCAGAATACTGGAATCAATGGCCAGGAAGCTGCAGTTCTCATTGAATGACCCAATAAGCCAGCTTCCGGAAGAAATCATTGATATGCTGGTTTATGGGACCAACGAGTTGTTCAGGGTGAATCTCACAAACGGCATACATCTGGCACCTTTCCCGGGAATAGTCTCAAAACTTGAGAAGGATGCCACGGGCGATGATGACATAACTGCTTCCAGCGTGAGGGCTGAAAGATTCATGCAGGAGGATGTGTGTCCTGAGTGCGGAGGCAGCAGATTGAAGAAAGAGGCACTTCTTTTCAAGATAGATGGCAGGAACATATACGAAGTGTCATGTTTTGATATTGACAGTTTGTACAAATGGGTGAAAGGTCTGCCTGAAAAACTCAGCGATAAGGAGAATACTATAGCCGGTGAACTGATAAAGGAACTTTGCTCGCGTATAGGTTTTCTTTCAAACGTTGGCTTGAATTATCTGCAGTTGCAAAGAAGCGTACGTTCGCTCAGCGGAGGCGAGAGCCAGAGAATAAGGCTCGCAACTCAGATTGGCAGCCGTCTTGTGAACGTGCTGTACATATTGGACGAGCCGAGCATTGGCCTGCACCAGCGTGATAACGTGAAACTTATTGACTCTTTGTGCCGTTTGCGTGATCAAGGGAATTCTGTCATGGTTGTGGAGCATGACAGGCAGATGATGGAGAATGCAGACTGGCTTGTGGATCTGGGGCCGGGAGCCGGGGTTCATGGGGGTGACTTGCTTTATAATGGAGCGCCAAGGCAATTGTTGAAGATGAGCAAAAAGCAGGTGAAAGCTCTTGGGAGCCTTACGGCGGAATATCTCACCGGTTTGAAAAAGATAGAACTTCCGCTTGCCAGAAGACAGGTGACGGAGGGCGTTACCAGATTCCTTGACCTTTATGGCGCAAGAGGCAACAATCTCAAGAATGTTGATCTTCATCTTCCGATGGGGATTTTTGTTGGAATAAGCGGGGTTAGCGGCAGCGGCAAATCGTCCCTTATCAATGATACCCTGGTAAAGGCGGTAAGCAGAAAATTGTACAGGACACTTGCAGATCCTCTTCCTTATGATAGAATGGAAGGCCTTGAGAATATAGACAAGCTCATTGTGGTTGATCAGGCACCTATTGGCAGGACTCCAAGGAGCAATCCGGCAACATATACCAATCTCTTTTCAGACATAAGGAAACTGTTCGAGCAGACAAGAGACGCCAAGATACGAGGATTCAAGGCCGGAAGATTCTCTTTCAACGTTAGCGGAGGCCGTTGCGAGGCCTGCAAGGGAGCCGGAGTCCAGACCATTGAAATGAATTTCCTGCCTAGTGTTTACGTAACCTGTAAGGAATGTGGCGGAAAGAGATACAATCCTCAGACACTTGCCGTGAAATACAAGGGCAAGAGCATAAACGATGTCCTTGAAATGACAATATCACAGGCCGTTGAGTTTTTTGAAAGCATTCCTTCAATATATCAGAAAGTCAAGGTGCTTGAAGAAGTAGGTCTGGGTTATGTGAAGCTTGGCCAGCCATCCACCACATTGAGCGGAGGTGAGAGCCAGAGAGTGAAACTTGCCACAGAACTTTCACGCAGGTCAACCGGCAAATCATTGTTTGTGCTTGACGAGCCAACAACAGGACTGCACTTCGAGGATATAAAGGTCCTTATGTCCGTATTGCAAAAACTTGTGGATCAGGGCAATACCGTTGTTGTTATAGAGCACAACCTTGATGTGATAAAGAGTGTTGACTATCTGATTGACATGGGACCGGACGGTGGCGATGCCGGAGGCAGGATAATCGCCAACGGAACACCGGAGGATGTTGCCGCCAATCCTGAATCGGTTACAGGTAAATTTCTCATGGAAGAACTGAAATAAAAAGCTATGCCATCATATCTGCAAGTTGAGAACATATCCAAATCATACGGTCCCAAGGTGCTGTTCGATTCCATAGGCTTCAATATAAACGAGGGTGACAAGATAGCGCTCATTGCTCCGAACGGAACCGGAAAAACATCATTGTTGAGGATTCTTGCAGGAAAGGACAAATCTGATTCAGGAGGAAGCATAAAGTTCCTCAAGGAAATAAGGATAGCCTTTCTTGAGCAGGAATTCGAGTACAATCCTTCAAATACAATAGCGCAGCAGATTTTCACAGGTGATTTTGAGCAGGAGCTGAATGCAAAGAGAATACTTTCAGAGCTTGGTCTCAGCCCGGAGCAGAAACTTGAATCGCTCTCAGGCGGTGAGGTGAAACGTGTTGCAATTACACAGATGCTTGCCCGTGATGCGGATTTCCTCATTATGGACGAGCCTACCAACCATCTTGACATAGATGCCATAGAATATCTTGAGAACTATCTGAAACGTTCACGCTGCACACTTTTCATGGTTACTCATGACCGCTATTTCCTTGATCGCGTATGCAATACGATTATGGAAATGGACCGTGGCTCCATTTTCATCTACAAGGGTGATTATGAGAACTATCTCTCTAAACGTGACGAGAGGATTTCCAACTACAACGCACAGACTGAAAAGGTAAGGAATGTGCTCAGACGTGAACTTGAGTGGATACACGCAACCCCTTGCGCCAGAAGCGGCAAGGCCAAGTACAGGATTCAGGCTTTCTGGGACCTCAAGGAGCGCGCTGAAGACAGCTATATACGGAGGCAGGTTACACTGGAGGATTTCAGCTCTTCAACCAGGCTGGGCACCAAAATCATAAACTGCAGGAATTTATCATACACTATCGATAGTAAAAGAATAATAGACTCATTTACATATAATTTCCAAAGATATGAAAGGGTGGGTATAGTGGGAGCCAACGGGATAGGTAAAAGTACTTTTCTCAGACTTCTGCTGGAAGGGGAGACAGAGGGTGTTGAGCGCGGAGAGTCCCTGAAGATAGGCTGGTACAAGCAGGAGGGTATGGAATTCAATGAGGATGATACGGTGCTTGATGTTGTTCCGGATACCTATCTGCTTGGCAAATTCCTCTTTCCACACGATATGTATCCCAGCAGGATTTCCAGATTGAGCGGAGGGGAGAAGCGCAGACTGTATCTGTTAACCATCCTCATGCAGAAACCTAATCTGCTTGTGCTTGACGAGCCAACAAACGATCTGGACATAGTCACCCTGAACATTCTGGAGGAGTATCTGCTTGAGTTCAAGGGTACTTTGATAATTGTTACACACGACCGTCATTTTCTTGACCGTCTGGCAGACCATCTTCTGGTTTTTTGCGGTGATGGCCAGATAAAGGACTTTATAGGAGGATATACTGAATATCGCAGTTTTCTCAAGGACCTTCAGGCAGGCCAGCGCAAGGAGCAGCAGGCAGCCAGGCAGGCAGCAAAGGAGCAGTCTTCCAGAAATGCAGGAAATGGCGGCAATGCGGCTTCAGGCAATATTGGTCCGGCTGTAAAAAAACTCAGCTATAAGGAAAAACGCGAACTTGAAGCAATAGAAAAGCGTCTGGCGGAGCTTGAGGATGAAAAAGCGTCATTGGAGGAGATTCTGGGAAGCGGGAGCGATGATTATGATGCAATAAGCAAGGCTTCGGCCCGTTATGCCGCCATCAAGGATGAAATGGACGAGAAGGAAATGCGCTGGCTGGAGCTCAGTGAATGATTATTTCCGTTTAAGCCATATTTCAGGGTCCTGCTTTTCAGTGCCTTTCCAGATTTCGAAATGAAGGATGGAAATATCGTCGTTATCGGAGTAAAGATAACCTATTATTTCTCCGGCTCTTACAGTTTGTCCTGCAGTCACAAAGACTTTTTCCATTTTGCAATAGAAACTGAAGTAATCACCGTGCCTGAGCATCACGCATATATTATAACCCGGAATATTGATCACCCGTGAAACGCTGCCGTTTGCTATTGCAAGCACGTTGGCCATTTTTTCGGTACTTATGTTCACACCATTGTTGAAAGGCAGTTTCACATTCTTGAAAACCGGGTGATTTCTTTGGCCAAAGCCTTCTGTAATCACGCCTCTTTCAACAGGCCATGGGAATTTTCCTTTATTTTTCTCAAAATCAGCACTCAATGAGGCAAAAGAACTGACTCCAGGACGTGTTTCAGCCTGTTTGTCCGCTTCTTTTTCTGCCTGTTTGCTGTTCTGCCGGTTCTTGCCGGTTTCTTCATCCGCTCTTTTAATCTCAAGGGCAATGAGACGCTCGATTTCTTTGTTGAGCTTTTCCATCTGCCTGCGTTTGCCGGAAAGCTCTTTTGTGAAAGCCGCCTTTTTGCCGTTTAATTGCTTGACCTGCCTGTCAAGTTCCTTTTTCTCATTCAGCAATTTGGAATATTCTGCCTGTGCCTCCGCTCTTCTGGCTTGACTTTGTGCTTCAAGTTGCAAAAGATTGGCTTTCCTTGCCTGCATCAGATTCCTTTCTTCAATTATCTGCTTGCCGTATTTGTTGATTTCATTGGCAAATCTCTTGAAATACTGCCATCTGTGATAGCCCTGCTCAATGTCTGTGCTGGCAAGGAGATACATGAACCACAGGCGCGAATCCCTGTGTTTGTATGCATTTACAAGGAGTTTCCTGTAATTATTCTCATAATTGGCCAAGCTTTTACTCTGATGGTCAATGACCCTGTTTGTACTGTCAATCAGCTTTTCCAATCTGGCGCATTCGTTTTCCACTGACCTTACTATCTTCTGTCTCCCGCTTGCTTTCCTGCTGACAAGATTGAATTCTTCAAGTCTGTTCCTGTGACTTCGGCCCAGTATGTCCAGTTGTTCGTTTATCACGTCTATTTCTTCCTGCAGAGCCTGCACTTCTTCCCTGTAGCCGGCAATATTACGGTTTTGAGCATTTATTGTTGGTATGGAAAAGACCATGGCGCAGAAAAATAATATGCCGAACAGATGTTGCCGGCTTTTTTCTGTTGCCATATGTTTTCTTCCGTCCATTTTTGCTTTTCGTTTTGCCTCTTTCTTCACTCTTTTGGCCAGGATTTTGCCCGAAACTTGACCATTTGCCTCTTTCTTCACCCGTTTGGTCAAAATTTTGCCCGAAACTTGACCAAGCAGCATTGGGAGCACAGGTTAATACTCAAACGAACTGCCTCCTATGAACTCCCTCATGATAGAAGTAGGAGGAACAGCCTGGAAGTCCTCAGGAGAAATGACCTGTACAAATGACAGGAATTTGAGGAGTCTGTTGGCTTCAGGATATGCTGCCGATGTCTTTGATATTTTGTGAAGTTGAGGTTCTGCAAAATATTTGAGAAGGCACAGTTCGTAAATCAATGAAGAATTGAACATTATGTCTGCGTTCTCCTGATATGGGAAAATGTTCTTTACTTCTCCGTCACGTACGCTCTTCCACCTGAGTATTGTGTTTTCCGCACTGTATGACCTGAAATTGTTATCACGTACAATACGTCTGATCAGGCGGTTGTCTGAAGTGGAAATGTAGTTGTTTTCATCTATTGCAAGGGTTGTGAGTGCGCTTGCATATACTTTGAACTTCCTTTCAGGTGCAATGCCGCTTGTAAGTTCAGGGTTGAGGGCATGAATGCCTTCCATTACAAGAATATCATTGTCATTGAGCTTGATTCTCCTGCCGCTTGGCTGGCTGGTTCCTGAAGTGAAATCATATTTTGGAAGTTCTATTTCTTCACCATTGAACAATTGGTTCAGTTGTTTGTTGAGCAGTTCAAGGTCCATTGCATACAAGGATTCGAAATCGTACTCACCTTTCTCATCCCTTGGCGTTTTTGCCCTGTCAACGAAATAGTCATCCATTGCAATAACCACAGGATTTAGGCCCAGCGATTTGAGGTGTACTGCAATTCTTAAGCTCGTAGTGGTTTTTCCAGAAGAGGAAGGGCCGGCCAGAAGCACAACTTTCACTTTGTCCCTGCGCTGGTATATCATGTCCGCTATCTGGGCATATTTGCGTTCGTGGAGCACTTCGGATACTGCTATCACGTCTTTTGCGCATCCGTTCAGGATAGCCTTGTTGATTGAAGATATATTGTTGGCTTCCAAAACTTTAAGCCATTGGGCGTTCTCTTCGAAAATGTTGAACAGTTTCTGCTGGTATGCAAAATGAGGCAGTTCTCCGTTGCTTCCCGATAGCGGGAACTGAAGGCAGAAGCCTTCATTGTATTCTATAATGTCCCAGGCTTTGATGCATGAACTGGAATATAGCAGCGGACCATAGAAAGTATCGCAGTAATTGCCGCACCAGTATGTGGTGGAATAGAAATCATCAATCTGTCTGCATATTTCAGCCTTATTGTGCTGCCCTCTGTTTTCATACAGGGCAATTACTTCTTCGCTTGGCAATTTCTTTTTGACAAAAGGTATGTCTGCTTCAATATACTGCTTCACCTTGGCTTTGAGCATCTCTTTCATTGATGCTGTGAAACTTCTTCCTTCAATCTTTCCATACAGTCCCATTGGAAGAGAATGATTGAAGATGAGCTTAGCCTCGTTGCCCCAAAGTTCATTCACTGCCTTTTGTACAAGCATGCACAGTGAACGGCTGTAGGCTTTCTGTCCGTCTGGTACTTCTGCACTTATGAATTCAACGGCATTGCTGGTGTACATCCTGTATCCAAGTTCTTTGAGCTGGTTGTTGGCATAAGCTGCAATCCAGTTGGCAGGAGCTATGTCCGGTCTTGCAATGTCAAGGAATTCCTTTATGGAGCATCCGGTTTCAACGTTGTAGAATCTTCCTGAATTTTTGCAGAAAAGTTGCATGGTTCCCATTATTTTTGTTTTGCTTCAATTTTCTTGAGTTTCAGTTTCTCCATATAACCGGAATCAGGTGCAATTTTGGCAGCCTGTTCCCAATATATGAATGCTAATTCGTATTCTTTTGTTGCAAACAGCATTGTTGCGTAATGGTCAAGAATCACATCACTTTCCTTGCCTCCGTATAACATGGCATGCTTCATGGTCTTGATAGCTTCATCAAGATACAGATCCCGGTCCGGCTTGTCCATCTGCATTCCAATCAAATATGCTATCCATGCGTAAGTATCGAGATATGTTGGATTGTCAGGCTCGGCCTCTATAGTTTTCTGGCTCATCTTGCGGGCGTTCTTGAGATCCTTGCCGGCTTCTGAGAGGAAGTATGCGTAGTTGTTCAGTGAAGGAATGTGGTCCGGTGCCATTTTCAAGACTTTCTTGAATATCCTGAAACATTCTTTCTGGTCTTCCAATTTGTAATATATGTCGGCCATTTGTGAATAGATATTGATTTCAGCCTCCCTGTTCCCTGACTTCTGAGCCATTTTGAGCATAATCTTGTAGGTTTCAAGGGTCTGGTCATACTTTTTTTGCTGATATTGCATGTAGGCAAGCAGTTCAGGGAACACCAGACTGTCCTGAAAGTCCCTCATGCTTTCTCTGGCCGAGTTTTCCGCTCCTTCATAATCCTTGTCGTAGAACAGTGCCAGAATATATTTCTGGGCTGCAAGCGGATCATTGGTGTGGAAGGTTTTGTTATTGGACAATATCTGCTTTGCCAGTTTTGTGTCTTGATTGGAATAGAAATAACTTGCGCACAGGTATGTGACTGAAGTATCGGCAGGGTGTGCCTGGTAGAAACTCATCATCAGGGAATCTATTTCAGGTTTGAGTCCTGGTTCCAGTCTTGTGTTCCTGAACATATCGTGCAGGTAGCCGGTTTTTGCTGCAGCACTTATTGCAGGGCTTGCCATGACTGTGGTGAGTTTCTTGAAATATGTCTGGTAATCGCCTTTATGTTTGTAAATCTCTGCCTGCCCGTATATGGCGTTGGTGAAATCAGGGTCTTCCTCAAGAGCCTCGTTGTAATACTCCATGGCGGTTGAATCCTGCATCTTGTCTGCGTAAAGATCACCTATTATGCAGCTTATCAAAGGACTGCGGTTTGCTTTTTCAATTCCTGACATGAACTCAAAAGCTCCGGTCATGTTCTGCTGGGCTCTATATATGTTGTATCTTGTCATTATTGTCTGGTCTGTTCTGCCGTTCTTTGCCTCAATTCTGTCCATCATTTCAAAACAACGCTCGAATTCTCCCCTTCTTGCATAAAGGTTCATCAATTCATAATATGCAACATTGTCCTGAGGATGGTATTTTATAAGCTTGTTGTAGGTTTTTTCCGCATCGGACAGCTGTCCTGCAGCAGAGTAGATCTTGCCCATTATGCTAAGACACCAGAAATTGGTTGAATCATTCTCCAAGGCCTTTTCAAGATAAGCGTGTGCTGTGGATATATCCTGGTCAATTACTGCAATCTTGCCAAGATAAAACAAGGCGGCCGTACGGCTTTCCTTGCTTTGTGCCTGGTTCAAGGCTTCGTTGAAATTTTCCTTGGCTTTCTGCAAATCATTCTGATTCAGGTATTTCACTCCATCAAGAAACGCCGAACCGCTGTTATGGGGAATGTCAATTTTTATGAATTCGCTGCCTTGAAGCAGTGAATCTAGATTCAATACAGTTTTCTGTGCATATGCTTCATTAGTAAATGAACCGCAGATGCTTGATATCAGAACAGCTATTACGGCCAATCTTATTCTTTTCATAAAGTATTTCATTTAACTCGTAAACCGATTCACTAATCTTACAAAGTTAATACCAAAATCTTTTTTTTCAACCGCATCAGCCCACGAAGTTTGACATTAAAAGCAAAAGCCATAATTGCTTTCGCTGAACCTGAACTGGAGGGCGGTTGAAATGTCCTGCACAGAGATTTGTTCCCTGCCATGCAGGTCAGCCACGGTTCTAGCCACTTTCAGGCATCTGGTGTATGCCCGCGGACTGAGCAATCCTTTGGTGGAAACAGCCTGCATCAAATCATTACCGTCCTTATCAAGGGAGCAGTACTTGAGTATGTCTGAATTTGTCATTGCTCCATTGGAACAGTTTATACGTCCGAATCTTCTGTATTGTATCTTAGCCGCAGCCAGTACACGCAGGGCCACCACCGCGCTTGATTCCGAACAAGGTTCTGCAGAAAGAATGCAGGTATCCTTGAATTGCTTGAGTATGAGATGCAAATCCATCCTGTCCAGCAAAGGACCTGAAATGCGGCTTCTGTAACGCATGATTCCGGATGAAGAACAGATGCATCTGTTCCCATCTTCGTACAGGTAGCCGCAGGGGCATGGATTTGTTGCGGCAACAAGGATGAAATTGGCAGGATAGGAGAACTTCTGTTTCACCCGGCTCACCAGTATCTTCTTTTCCTCAAGAGGCTGGCGGAGAAGTTCAAGCGTATCTCTTCTGAACTCTGCAAGCTCATCGAGAAACAGGACACCGTTGCTGGCCAGTGACATTTCTCCTGGCATTCCGTCCCATCCGCCTCCTGTCAGCGACTGGTTGGTAATGGAACTGTGAGGTGACCTGAAAGGTCTTTTGAGCAGGTCCTTTCCAAGATTCCCATACATTCCGGATATGGAATATATCTTTCCTGTTTCAATGGCCTGGCTGTAAGTCATGGGAGGCAGTATTGTTGGCAAGGCGGAAGCCAGCATGCTTTTGCCACATCCAGGGCTGCCTGTGAACAATATGTTATGGTTGCCGGCCGCCGCTATTTCCAAAGCCTGTTTTGCAAGATTCTGGCCTTTGATGTACGCAAGATCATTTTCGAACAAAACTCCTTTTTGAATCATACGGGAGAGCATACCTGCATATTCATCCCACTGCGCCATAGTGCCGGTGCCCGATTCCGCCATTGCTTCTGCGTTGACCAGAAAGTCATCAAGAGGAATGTCGGCCTTGATTGCTGCTATCACCTGGTCTAGATTTTTCAAACCATATACGGCCACATCCCTTACCGCAATGCATTCCATGGCGCATTCCACGGGAAATATGCAGCCTTTGAAACCGTGCGCCGCGGCGTCTGCGGCAATGGCCAGGGCACCATTGAAATGACGCAGGGACCCATCGAGCGCGAGTTCGCCCATTATTATGTACTTAGACAGGTCCAAAGCAGGCTCAATCTGGCCGCTGGCCGTAAGGATTCCTGTGCTTATTCCAAGATCGAATCCAGTTCCAGCTTTTTTCAAATCTGCCGGCGCAAGATTTACCACCACTCTTTTGCCTGGTATTTTATAACCGAAATGATGCAATGCACTCATTATTCTGTGCTGACTTTCCCTTACGGCGTTGTCTGGCAGCCCGACAACCACGTATGCTATGCCAGGCGTTATGTCCGTTTCGATTGTAACCGGAATTGTATCAATGCCAACACAAGTGGCTCCATAGATTTTGTACAACATAATGTTCCTCCAATGTTCATGTGAAATTTGAATGAAACAAAGGAAGCAAAGCGAATCCATACAGACGTGCGTGAACAACAAATATTGCCACGGAAATACATTTTGTATAAAAAGAGGGAAAAATTTGCAGAAACTAAAGGATAAAATGGTAATTTTGAGCATTGCTAAAGATTTGAATTATGGCTGAAATTAAAACGAACAGGTATGTTGCGCTTGACGTATTGCGCGGAATGACAGTTGCCGGAATGATTCTGGTTAACAATCCAGGAAGCTGGAGCACAATTTTCCCACCACTGAGACATGCACCGTGGGTTGGATGTACTCCAACCGATCTTGTATTTCCGTTTTTTCTGTTTGTCGTGGGTGCGGCAATGGCGTTCTCCTTTGCCAAATACAATGAAGGCCTTGGCAAGGCTTCAGTCAGGAAACTTGTCAGAAGGGGTTTGCTCATTTTCCTTGTAGGACTTACTCTCAACGCTTTCCCATTTTATCCGGTCAGCAGGAATCCTGAATTGAGTTTTGCTCAGAATTGGGCTGATTACTGGAATCATTTGAGAATTTTCGGAGTTCTCCAAAGGATAGCCATGTGTTACATTGTTGGCGGATTCATTGCCTTGTGGTTGCAGAAACCAAAGAAAATCATACCTGCAATGGCAGTTCTTGCTCTGCTTCACTGCATAATACTTCTGCTCATAGGCAATCCTGCTGCGCCTGAGGTGAACGGAGCTCATGGAGCATTCTCGCTTGCAGGCCAGGGCGCGGGAGCAATTGACATATCGCTTGTAGGAGAAAATCATGTATATCACGGATACGGTCCGGCCTTTGATCCGGAAGGACTGCTGGGAACACTTTCAGGCTCCTGCACCCTGCTCCTTGGTTTCCTCATAGGAAACATAATAAGAAAGGCTGAAAACAAGGTTCTTGCAGTGGCAAAGCTCTATACGGTTTCAGTATGTTGTCTTGGCGCAGGACTTGTCATAGGCATCTGGTATCCTATAAGCAAGGCTTTATGGACAGGTTCATACGTTCTATATGCAGGAGGTTGGGCAATAATGATGCTTGCTTTCTTCATATTCTTCATTGATGTGAAAGGCAAGGAAAAATTCTTCACCCCGTTCAAGGCTCTTGGTATGAATCCTCTGTTCGCATTTGTAATGGCAGGACTTTTCGCAAAGATTCTGGGCAGAATAGTTCATTGGACAGCAACGGTCAGATTGCCTGACGGTACTCTTGGAGAAAAGAGTTGGACCGCATTGAGCTGGTTCTACAACAATGTGTGCATTGCCTTAGTTGGTGAGGGCAACGAACTGTCTTCGCTCATATACGCCTTGTGCTATGTTGCAGTTTTCACGCTGATGGCAATGGCTCTGTATAAAAAGAAAATAGTCATAAAACTATAAATGGTTTACATAGGTCTTATTTCCGATACACACGGAACTTTTGACAAGCCTTTGAAGGATTTTCTCAAAGGTGTTGATGTAATATGGCATGCCGGCGATTTCGGCAATATTGAAACCGTTGACAATATCACTGCGTTCAAGCCTTTGATAGGTGCATATGGCAATTGTGATCCGTACACAGTGAGGCTGGTGCATCCAATAATGAGATATTTCCGCGTAGAGGAGAAGAAAGTTCTCATAACGCATATAGGAGGATTTCCCGGACATTATGACCGCTATGCACTGAGCCTTATAGATTCATACAAACCGGATATATTCGTGTGCGGTCATTCACACATATTGCGTGTCATGAATGACAAAGTGCACAATATGCTTGTGCTGAATCCTGGAGCGGCGGGAATACAGGGCTTCCATCAGGTGAGAACAGCCCTCAGATTCAGAATAGAAGGTAGTGAAATCAAAGATATGGAGGTGGGGGAGTGGGAGCGCAGGCTTGTGCTCTAAGCCCTGATTATTTTCACCGTTCCGTCAAGTCCCAGCTTTATTATCTGTGAGGCTTTGTGCGTTGAAGACGAGTCAATTGAAGGGTCAACGCAATAATCAACGCCTTTCACTATTGTTTCTGTGATTTCCTTGAAGGTTTTTGGTGTAGGTCCGTTGCTTACATTTGCTGATGTTGAAACAACAGGCTTGCCGAATTTCCTGATGAGTCTTAAACAGAAATCATTCAGCGGAACACGGATACCCGCTGTTCCGTCTTCTGCAATGACATTTGATGCAAGGCCTTCTACTTCCGGGTATATTATGGTCATCGGGGCATCGTTCACCTCAATGAGTTCGTAAGCCATTGGAGGAACCTGGGCCACATATTGTTCTATCATCTCAACGGACGATGCAAGAGTTATGAGTGATTTAGCTTCGGAGCGTTTCTTGAGTTCGAACACTTTTTTAACCGCTTCCTCATTGGTTGCATCACATCCTATGCCCCAGACAGTATCTGTTGGGTACAGAAGCAAACCGCCTTCACGCAATACTTTAAGCGAATTGTTTATTTCTTTTTCTATATCTGCCATAATCGTTACTTTTTGTCTCATCGAATCACAAACTCAGCAATTACCGGAAAATGATCTGAATAGCTCAATTTAGGTGTAGAATGTGACAGACATTCATATCCTTCCGGAATAAGTACATAATCTATTCTGAGCAAAGGCCACAGGAATCGGAATGTGCCTGCGAAACCGCTGCCTGCCATTTTGAAAGTGTCCTGCCAGTGCTTGGTGAACCTGTAATAAGTATATGAAATAGGAGTGTCATTGAAATCACCGCACAATATTACCGGATATGGGCTTGATTCTATTGCGGCAACAATCCTGTCAACCTGTTTGGAGCGTTTGATATTGGTGCCCTTCATTCTGCTATGCACGTCCATTATTTCGTCTGCCAGACCATTGCTATTGTCAACGTCTCCAGCCAATTTCTTGACAAGTGTTGTGAACGAAATGTTATATGATTCCAGATGATTGTTGCACAGTCTTATGGTATCTCCATTGAAATCTATGTCAGCCAGTACAGAAAGGTTGGTGCTCCCGTTGAAAACCAGATTGTCATGTCCAACAATGGGATACTTGCTCAATAGAAGATTCCCGAATCTCTGGCCGCTTTTCATTTTGAACAGGTGGTATGTCCTATATGGATATTGTTTGGACAACAGGGTGTCTGCCATCCTGAGTGAAGGAACAAAGCACTCCTGCAAAGCTACAATATCTGCGTTGCTCTGTTTTAAATGATTGATTATTAGGTATCTGCAATCATTTCTTGGATAAGCGTGAGCAGAGGCGCAGAACATACCTACATTATAACTCTCCACTTTCAGTTTTTCTCCGGCAACGGTTTGCTCAACCTCTCCGGAATATCTCACAAAGTTTTCTGCATATATGAAACTTGGCAGAATGGCAACTATTGGAATCCACACTGAACTGGAAAGCTTGCATAATGATATTACAAGCAACACTATGTTAAGTATAAGGAGTGGAATGAAGAACAGTCCGAAAAACAAGGGAATGCTGAAAGCGGAAGGGTTTATGTATGAACTCAAATATGACAATATGAGAGCGGCGGCGGATATGACCAGCACAATGCGCCACAATGCGGAAAAGAGCCAATGTTTTGAGTTTCTTCTTTTAGCGGACATACATACGATTGTTAATAGTACATTCTTCCGTTATGCTTCCAATACAGTATAAGCAGATATCCGAAAAGCATTCCACCAAGATGGGCGAAATGAGCCACTCCGTCTGCAGCATTGCTCAAACCTATAAGGAGCTCTATGACTGCGAATATTATAACGAACCATTTGGCCTTAAGAGCAACCGGAGGAATGAGCAGCTGGACTATCCTGTCCGGGAAAAGCATTCCGAATGCCATGAGCACACCGTAGATGGCTCCTGAAGCTCCTACTGTAGGAGTAAGCAGTATGGAACGTACATGCTCCAAAGCGGAGAGATCGCCTTGGTTTGCAAGATTGATAAGATCTGAATACTTCAAAGCCATTACTCCATTGTGAAGCAAGGCGGCTCCTATTCCTGTCACGAGATAGAACAGCAGGAACTTTTTGCCGCCCCATACCTGCTCAAGCACCGATCCGAAGAACAGCAGAGTGTACATGTTGAAAAAGATGTGGATCCATCCCCCGTGCATGAACATGTATGTAAGGAACTGGTAAGGGTGGAAAAGCGGTGATTTGAAAGGAAATAAAGCCAGAAGGCCTGTAAGGCCCGGAATAATGAGGCTGGCCAGGAACAGTATGGTGTTTATAATTATGAGGTTCTTCAGAACCGGTGGTATTCTTCCAAACATAGTTGAATCATTTAAAGTTGATAATATCGCTCGGTGCAAGATTTTTCAAGCAGGCTCCACCGAAAGGTGAATTGGAAGCACAAGTGCATTTGAGCAGTTCCTTTTCAATGGAAAGTGCTTTTTCTACGGAAAGCGTAACATTTGCCGGTACAGCTGTGGCCATTCTTGCAGCGGCCCGCGCCATACGCTCATGCAGAACCTTTGTCACATTCCCTCCTGGAGTATTCAGTATTTCAAGAATGTCATCTGTAAGATGTCTTGCGGAATCAGGCTGTGCCAGATCAATGTTCCCAATGGCGGGCACTCCGCAGAAACATAAACTGCATTCATTGCCACGTGCTGCTTCATGCCTGGAAATTGAAAATTCATATCCGCTTTTCTCAAGCAGTTCCCTGTTCTGTTCAAGTATGGCCGCATCCGCGGCATTTATTGAGACGCTTTGCGGGAAAAGCAATTCCTGACAAGTAATAGATGAACCGCAGCGTGAAAGATATTTCTCGTACACTATCCTTTGAGCGGAAGCAAGACAATCCAGTATCTTTATTCTGTTTCCGCCTATGTCAACAAGATACCTGTTGCCCATTACCTTACGCAATGGATTGTCATGGGGAGATGGAACAGTTACGCCATCTGACAGTCCGGTGATATTGCCATAATGAGCATTGCTTGCCGGAGCATCTTCGAATAATTGCCCTTCACCTGCAACTTTCTCCACTTCTTCCTTTGCCAGCGAATCGAGCAAATGCCCTATGCCACTTTTCTCAAATGGATTGAAGCCAGGAGTATAACTTATCTTCGGCTGATGTATATCCCTGATATTTCCCTTGAACGCAGGAATGTCAATGGCTCCCTCGGTATCGAAATCAATGGAAGGTGTCATTGAATTCATTCCAAGTGTCTGCCTGGCGGCTGAATGCAGAACCTCGAACAGAATGCTTTCATCCTCGAATTTTATCTCGGTCTTGGTTGGATGAATGTTTATGTCCATCAATTCAGGGTTGATGGAGAAATATATGAAATATGAAGGGATATGCCCCTCAGGAAGCAGCCCCTTGTATGCGTTGGCAAGGGCCTTGAACAGCAGAGGACTCTTGAAATACCTTCCGTTCACAAAGAAATACTGGTTCTGCTGGTTCTTGCGTGCCAGCTGGGGCGTACCTATAAAACCGCTCAGCTTTACAATGCTCGTGTTCACCTCTATTGGAAGCAGGTCCTTTGCCATGTCCTTGCCACCGGCCTGTACTATCCTGAGTTTTGAATTTCCTGCAACCGGATATTCCATAACCTGCTGACCGTTGTGTATTAGCTTGAAATTCATATCATGGCGGGTGAGGGCTATTCTGTTGAACTCGCTTATTATCTGTCTGTACTCAGTTGCGTCCGACTTGAGGAATTTCCTTCTGGCGGGAATGTTCCAGAAAATATTTCTTGCAGATACGTTGGTTCCAACCGGCATTGCAAGCTGTGAAGTGGAATTTATCTTATTCGCCGATATCTGCACCATGCATCCCAGTTCGTCTTCCTTGCGCCTTGTTTTCAATGTAACTTCACAGCAGGATGCAATCGATGGCAAGGCTTCGCCGCGGAAGCCGTAGCTGCTTATATAGAACAAATCCTCCGCCTGACTTATTTTTGAAGTTGCATGTCTTTCAAAACATAATTCAGCATCGGATGCGCTCATTCCACAACCATTGTCAATCACCTGTATGAGGGTGCGTCCGCTGTCTTCAAGCACAAGGGTTATGCTCGTGGCTCCGGCGTCAACGGAATTCTCCATAAGTTCCTTCACAACGGAAGCCGGCCGCTGGATCACCTCTCCTGCAGCTATCAGACTGGCGATATTTTGCGGAAGAACCTTGAGCATACTATCCCAGTTTACCCATTACCGCTTCAAGCGTTTTTGCAAAATAGAATGCTGCCAGAACAAGGGCGCAGGCTGCAAAAACACCAATCCATTTGATTATGGTTGCAACTTTGTTCACTCTTTTTGGGCTGGAGATTCTCATTTTCTTGAATCCGCCTTTGATATAGTCTCCAGGAACATATTCACCGGCTTCCTGTCTTTTGGCCCTGTCAATGATCTGGTCAAGTTCTTCTTTCCTTTCGTTCCAGTAACGTGGTTTATAATTAAACACCTTATATTGAGGTGGCTTGAAAATAATAAGTCCCATAATATTGCTCTTTCAAACCACAAACTTACGCAAAAACTTTATATATTTGTAAGCCAAATATGGTCCAACCACATCAATATGAATAAATGTCTGATAATAACCGCTTTGTTTTCATTGGTCTGCCTGTTGAGTTCGTGTGACTGGCTCAAGCACACCCTTGGTATGAAAACCTCGCAGGAAATAGAACTTATGATGCAACTTGAAAACGATGCCAAGCAAAGAATGAAATTGCAGCAGGATTCTCTCGAGGCCGTCCAGGCAGCAGCCGAGGCGGCGGAAAAAGCGGCTGGAACTTCAGATTTGAACAGCAGATTCTATGTGATTCTCGGAAGTTTCAAGGAGCAGACAAATATTGACAGCATGCTTGATATGGCAAAGGCTTGCGGATTCAACCCTGTTGTCATTCCATTGACAAACGGATTCACAATGGTTGCATCTTCCGGACATGCCACTCTGCCTGAAGCCTGCTCGGCAAAAATCAGAGTTGAAGAACTGGATATATGTCCGTATGACATCTGGATTTATGATGTGGAACAGGGACTCCATAAGTAGAAGTTTTATTCATAACAAAAAATAAATATCAAATGAAAACTACTCCATTTACACAGAGACATATTGATCTGGGTGCCAAAATGGCCGAATTCGCAGGTTACAATATGCCTATTGAATATAAAGGCGGAATCAAGGAAGAACATTTTGCTGTAAGGAACAATGTTGGCGTTTTTGACGTTTCACACATGGGTGAGATATGGGTTCTTGGTCCTAACGCTCTCAAGTTTGTTCAGTATGTAACTTCAAATGATGCTTCAGTGCTGGTTCCAGGCAAGGTGCAATATACCTGTTTCCCTAACGGAAAGGGCGGCATAGTTGACGATCTTCTGGTATATTGCATGAATCCTGAGAAATATCTGCTCGTTGTGAACGCAGCTAACATTGACAAGGACTGGAATCATATTCTCCAGTACGCTCCTAAGTTCGGTATGAGTGCCGGCAAGGAACTTATCAATGCTTCCGATGACATCTGCCAGCTTGCAGTTCAGGGCCCGAATGCCATGAAGATAGTTCAGAGAATATGCACCGAGCAGGTTGAAGACCTTGTTTACTATACCTTCAAGTATTCAACAGTTGCCGGCATAGAGAATGTGATAGTATCAGCAACTGGTTACACAGGTGCCGGTGGATGTGAAATATATGCTCCTGCCGCACAGGCTGACCAGTTGTGGGAAGCTCTTTTCAAGGCCGGCGAGCCGGAGGGCATACGTCCGATAGGTCTTGGGGCAAGAGACACTCTGCGTCTTGAAATGGGTTTCTGCCTCTATGGAAACGATATTGACGATACCACATCACCTCTTGAGGCAGGTCTTGGCTGGGTAACCAAATTCAATGATGTGAAAGGTGATTTCGTTGACCGTGCATTCCTTGCAGAGCAGAAAGCGGCCGGCGTTACAAGAAAACTTTGCGGATTCAAGATGGTTGACAAAGGTATTGCCCGCCACGGATATGAGGTTTGCAATGCAGAAGGCCAGACAATAGGACACGTTACCTCAGGTACAATGTCTCCTTGCCTTGGAGTTGCCATAGGCATGGCCTACGTAAACGCTCCTCTTTACAAACTTGATTCCGAGATATACATCAAGGTAAGAGAGCGTCTGCTCAAGGCACAGGTTGTAAAGGCGCCTTTCTATAAGAAATAATTCTTTTTGAATCCATATCCACCCCCTCTGCCATTTCCGGCGGAAGGGGTGTTTTTAAAAACCGAACACCATGGGGAAAGAATCTACCAGAGAAAGATTGAAACATTTCATAAATTTCTCAGACAACATTGACATGGAGGCCGCACGCAACAACATCCTCGGAAACATAGAATTCCGTGGAAGCAACGTGTGGATTCTCATATTTGCAATGATCATAGCCAGCGTTGGCCTGAATGTGAATTCCATTCCTGTGGTCATTGGAGCAATGCTCATTTCCCCACTCATGGGGCCTATAATCGGCGTAGGTTTCGCACTTGCAATAAACGATACGGAACTTCTGCGCAAGAGCAGCAGGCATCTGGGCATAATGGCTCTGCTGAGCATCCTCAGTTCAACATTCTATTTCCTTCTCACCCCTCTCTCTCTGGATTCTCCAACAGAACTTCTTGCAAGGACAAATCCAACCTTCTACGATGTGTTCATAGCATTCTTCGGCGGTTTGGCGGTGTCCGTGGAAATATGCAAGAAAGACAAAGGTACGGTTATAGCAGGTGCCGCCATTGCAACGGCCCTCATGCCGCCTCTGTGCACAGCCGGATTCGGCCTTGCAAGCGGCAATATGAGATATTTCGCAGGCGCCATTTATCTGTTCTTCATCAATTCGGTTTTCATTGCACTGGCTTCATTCCTTATGCTGCGTTATCTGAAGTTCCCTATAGTTGCAATAGCCGATCCAATAAAGAAGAAAAGGACAGCAAGAATAATAACCTTTTCCGTCCTGCTTCTAATAGTGCCCAGCATTTATTCTGCAATAACCGTGATACAGCAGAACAAGTTCAACAAGAATGCAGCAAGGTTCATAAACGAAAACAAGACGGTTGGCAACGCATACATTTTTGATTACAACATAGACCATAGTTCCGGCAAGTCCAAACTAGTGATATCACTTGCGGGACGTACCCCTTCCGAGAAGGAACTGGCGCTTTATACAGACAAACTGCCGTTCTATGACATAAAGGACGATCAGTTTGAAATCAACAGCTCCAGTACGGTTGAGAACACCGGTGAAATTGACCAGCAGCAGCTCGTGAATACCATATATTCCCAGAATGAGAATGAAATACGGAAGAGGGAAAGCACGATATCGGAAATGGAAAGGCAGCTGGCAATGTACAAGAAACGTGAGTATCCAACAGACAGGATATTCAAGGAACTTCAGATAAATTACCCGAATATCACAAGCCTGACAATATGCAGCGGCCAGACCGCCGGCGTGAACAATGCTGAAGAACAGGATAAAATACACTTCTTTGCCATTCTTATGCATAAGGACAGGCCATTGACAGCCGATGAGCTGGCTCATATAAAAATATGGCTTGAAATAAGAATGTCACTCAATGAGATAAACGTAATACAGCAATAGTACGGGAAATGTCAACTAAATTGTCTGTAATCATTCTTTGTGCCTTGTTATGCTGCAATTTCATTCCTTGCCCGAAAGGTGAAGAATCTGCAATGGCAATGAGGTATGACACCTTGCGCATAAGTTTCATTGGCGATGTCATGCAGCATAGTCCTCAAATCAAGTCTGCGGAATCAGTTGCTCAGAATAAAGCTCTTCCAAACGCTTCTTTCGATTACTCCGCAATGTTCAGGCACATACAGCCATGGCTCAACCGTGCGGACATTGCAGTTGCCAATATTGAATTTCCTGCCGGTTATGGGGATTACAGGGGATATCCGCTTTTCAAAGGACCTGCCGCCGTTGCAATTGAGGCCCGCAGATGCGGAATTGACCTGGCTCTTATGGCAAACAACCACATTGCAGACGACGGAGCGGCAGGCATATCCAACACATTGAATTTATATGATTCACTGGCGATAGTTCATACAGGAGTTTTCAGGGACAGTGCTGAACGCGAGCGGCACTATCCTCTAATTATGGAAACAGGGCCGGACTCACGCTTACATAAGAAATTGAAAATTGCATTCCTGAATTTCACATATTCTACAAACGGCAATCCCGTGCCGGAACCCTTTGTTGTGAATTCAATGGATTCCTCTCAAGTAATGAAGGATCTTGAAAAAGCAAAGGCAAGCGGTGCAAACTTCATATTCGTACTTCCGCACTGGGGTGTTGAATATGTACTGCATCCATCTGAAGAGCAGAAAAGTTGGGCCGATATGCTCCTGCGCAGCGGTGCGGATGCCATAATAGGAACCCATCCGCATGTTCCCGAAGATGGTATCGTTTTTGCAGACAGCAGCGGATGTGTCAGGAATATGGTATTCTACTCACTTGGAAACTACATATCAAATCAGAGCAAGCCGGTTTATACGCAAACGGAACTCATGGTAACACTCAAGATACAGTTGGATAATCTGACCGGAACATTCAAGATGATTGAACCTGAATGGGAATGGCTGTGGTGCTTCAAAAAGGGAGAATTTGAAGAGGACTATACCGTTGTTCCATTGTCTGAGCTGAAGGCCCTTCCAGCAGAGGAACGCACGAAATATGAAAGTATAATCACAAAGCTTGAGGATTTGAGTGATATGCACCTTATCAGAACCTGCATTGATGAAGGATGCAATTAATCTTTAGATAATGTCAAAAGTAGCACTACACTTACGAGAGCATGACCTTCCGGCGGAAGTCTTTGATTTTCAGGCTGGCCGGGATGGTCTCACCGATGAGCTTGTAGTACGCCTTGACTTTTTTATTTGGTGTTTCTATCAATATTTCTCCATGCTTGTTGCGGAAGCACATAAGAGATTGTGTCTTGCCGGTCACCTCACTGACCGACAACCCACTATCGTCCAGCGCCTTGCGCATATTCAGGAAGATAATGGTGTTTATTATGTCGCTGAGTATCTTTCCTCTGACCGTATCAGCGGACCATTTGGCCAGCGGCAGAAGGCCGAGATACTCCTTGCTTGTCTTGATGACTCCTTCGATATCCGTTCTGCCGAAGTATTCGGTAAGCAGGTCCACGGGCTCCAGTTTCTTGTTGGAAAGCAGAACGAAGTACCCGAAGCGCACGGACATCCAGTCCTTCTCCTTGTCCTTCAAGGTAGCGCACTCCTCGGGATGATCAAGCATATAGTTGCGTTCCCGTTGAAGGGCGTTGTGCTTGTCCACATACACATAGGCAAAGATCTTCTCGCCGAAGAGTTCGATTTCCTTCCTCTTGCCGAAGTAGACGTGTCCGCCGCGGACAA
>JAZRWT010000155.1:0-2518 GCA_045599845.1 Candidatus Egerieisoma sp.
CATTCCACGCTCTGCTCAATGCTGAGAAGTTCCCTGCTGAACTCCTGCGGTACAATCTTGTGGCAGTTGGAAACTATCATGTTTCTGGCTACATGGCGAAAAACGTAAGCGGTTCCCAATGTGACAATCAGCGTATCGGCCTGTTTGAAGAACTCAGAGGCACGTTCCAATTTGCTGTTTGCATTTTCCAGAAACTCCTGCACGGAACCTCTCGCGAATGAGGAGTGGTGCGAGAAACTGCAGAACTTGCTCCCAGCCCCCATTTGTCCCAACACATTGGAGCAGCCTCCAATGTTCAATCCTTTTTGCTCCAATGCATTTGAGTTAACTTCTATGTTAGGTCCTTTTTGCTCCAATGCACTGGAGTTGCCCTCCATATTGTTAGAATTCGTGCCGGCATGTACCCTTTGTTCCAATGTGTTAGAGCGGCCTTCCAAGTTCAATCCTTTTTGCTCCAACGCACTGGAGTTAACTTCTATGTTAGGTCCTTTTTGCTCGGACGCATATGCGTTGGCCTTTGTATGGTTCAGAGATATGTCAATAACGTCACTCGCTTCAAAAGGGCGTGGATTTGCCAGCCTTTCGCATGCATTGGCAATTGAAGCCGGATTGAACAGTACGCCAAAAGGATTTATGCACGTATTGAAACCATGGCTTTGGAACATTGTTCCAATTGCCGTGCTGAAGCAGGAGCCGATCAGCATTATCCTGCTGTTTGAATCTATCTTCTGCGCAAACGGCGCAATATCAACTTTCGTAAAGAATTCCATAGCGCAAACCTTGAATTTGCAGAGTTGTTCACTACATCAAGGTTAATGTTGCGAAAATAATAAATTTGTGCTGATAAAGAAAGTTTGAAAAGTTTCACATCTGTTTCGACTGCTTTTGGATAACAATGTGAGTTTGACCACCTATGATTTCAAACAGGGAGAGAAACTCCCACGAATTGCCCACGTCTGTTGCCAACCCTTTTTGTCCGGTCACGTTTCCGTTGCTCGTTTGGTTACGTTTTTTTGAGACTGAAGGGAAAACACAATTAATTGCTCACGTTTATGTGCTTTATGTTCATGCGGGTGCGGCATTGTGCTTGCTCTGCTCAAGTCAAACGGATGATTCCAACGATTATCCAGAAAAGGGGTAGGGCAAAGTTGCAGAAAAGGAGCGGAGCAAAGTTGTGGAACTATCGCCGGTGGAAATGGCTTATGGGAATGGGAAGGGTCTGTGGCTCGAATTCGCTCCAGCCTGGGAGATTGAAGTGGTTCCAAGGGCAGGCGTCCATGCAGCGGTCGCAGCCGAAGATGCTTATGTGTTTCTGAGTTGGTGAGAAGAATAGCCGGGCTCCTTGGTCTGTGGCTTCTTCTGTGCATGCGGATTCTTTGATTTTTTCTGCCTTGCTGGCTGATTCTGTGATCATCTCGGCCGTACAGACTGGTTCTGTGATTCTCTCTGCTTTGCTGTGTAATTCTAGGGCTTCTTCAGCTGTGCTGGCCGAGTCTGTGATTTTTTCTGCCTCACGGACTGATTCTTTGATATTATCGGCAGTAAGGGCAGATTCTGTGATTCTTGCAACAGCGCTGGATGATTCACTGGTGTAGCAAGTTGCGTTTGCACAATGTTTATTTTCGGATTTTGTTGATAGTGTTCCTATGGCAGTTTGAAGTTGCTTGATTATCTTTTTCCGGGTGTCCGCGGCCTCGGGCGCTTCTATCGTCCTGTAAGAAATGCATTTGTCTGCTTTGAGGGTGAATGCTGCGCTCAGGGCCCCGCTGGGGCAGGCGTCGATGCATTTGCGGCAGCTGCCACAAGCTTGGCTCATTGCGGATTCTGAGATTCGAATATTGTCCACCGCTGTTTTCCTTTGGTAACCGTACTGAACCAAGTTTAACACCTTTGTATCTTCCTGAACAAGTGCCATTTCAGGTATACTTGCCTTTGGTGAATGCTTTGATTGGCATATGTGTGCGTTGTGACCATTATCTGAGCTTGGCGGATTGGGGCAAAACAAATCAAGATTGCAGATTATGCAGCCCAGAAAATTGCGTATTCCTGCCTTTGGCGAAATCAGGAAATTGTTTTTGCCAATGAACCCAAGACCGGCCTGAACAGCCCAATATCGTTCCATGACAGGCGCCGAATCAACGAATGCCCTGCCTTCGAAATTCGGCTCCAATTTCTTGATTTGCAACATGATGTCACGCAGTTTCTTTTTAATGACCTTGTGATAGTCATGGCCAAGGGCGAACTGTGAGGCGCATAGCTGTGGCAATACTTTTGTTGATGTAGTTTCTGTTGGAAACATTTCATTCAGCACGGCCTGTGTGGCGATACCTGATTTCGTGCAAGCACCTTCATCGCAGGTTCTGGCATCCTCGGTACCCGTTGGCACTGCGATAGTACTGTCATTGCAGGTTCTGGCATCAATGGTATTCGTTGGCACTGCGATAGTACTTGCGTTGCAGGCTTTGGCATCCTCGCTACCCGTTGGCACTGCGATAGTCCTTGCGTTGCAGGCTTTGGC
>JAZRWT010000156.1:0-4392 GCA_045599845.1 Candidatus Egerieisoma sp.
CGAAGCCCCCTCCGAAGCCTCCGCCACCGAATCCTCCGAAACCACCGCGGTTTGACCTTCCGGAACGTCCGGAAAGCATATCCAGAAGCAACAGCTTCTCCAACGCACTCATTTTCCTTCCTCCTCCACCTTTGCCATTGCCGTTGTTCCTTGAACCCTTCACAAGCACAATGATGAAGAACACAAAAAGAATCATGAAGATTACGGCAGTTGCAACGGCACCGTCATCATCCTGACTGCCTGCAAACTCATCTGTGGAAATCTCCCCTGCCAATATTGGCATTATGGCATTGAGTCCGCTTTCAATTGCGTGAAAATAATCGTCCTGCTTCAAATAGGGAATCATTTCCTGGCGGACTATTCTTGAACATAGTGCATCGGGCAATGCGCCCTCAACACCATATCCTGTAGCAATGAAAGCTGCCCTGAAATCTGAAGGGTTCATCTTTGCCTTCACCAGCATCACAACTCCATTGTTGTATTTCTCCTGCCCTACTCCCATCTGCTCACCAATCCTGTAAGCCATCTCAGCTTCATTGTCGTTCTCAAGTTCAGGATATATGGCAACCAGTATCTGGTTCGATGTTGTATCGGCAAATGCTACCAACCTGTTTTCCAGGAGAGCTGTCTGCTCGCTGCTCAATACACCTGCAAAATCATTCACGAGCCTGTCTTTGGCAGGCATTGTAAATGAAGACAAGGCCACCACAGAAAATGCGGCGGCCATAATGAGCCATGTATATTGAAGAACCTTTCTCAACTCACTGAATCAAAATTTCAACCTGATACTTGGAATCACACTCAGAACTGTACTACAGGAGCATTCTGTGCGCCTTCTGCAGCGGCAAAATAAGGTTTCTTCTCAAAACCGAACATACTTGCAAGTATGTTCTTTGGGAAAGTTCTTATCATGGTATTGTACTCCCTTGCTGCCTCGTTGAACTTCTGGCGCTCAACTGTAATCCTGTTCTCGGTTCCCTCAAGCTGAACCTGGAGGTCCCTGAAATTTTCGTTTGCCTTGAGGTCCGGATAATTTTCCTGAATCAAGAGCAGACGGCCGAGTGCGCTGCTGAGTTCGCCCTGAGCCTTGTTGTATTTCTCAAGAGCTTCCTCGCTCAGGTCCTGAGCATCAATCTTCACTGAAGTTGCGTTAGCCCTGGCATTTACAACAGCTTCAAGTGTTGAACTTTCGTGTTCTGCATAGCCCTTTACGGTGGCAACGAGATTAGGTATGAGATCAGCCCTGCGCTGATATACGTTCTCAACCTGCGCCCAGGCTTCCTCCACTCCCTCTTCAGCTTTTACAAAAGAATTCTGCGCTCCTTTAATCCAAGAATAAAGCACAATCACCACAACAACAATGGCAATTATTGTAATCAGTCCTTTCTTCATCATAGTATTAATGTTATTCCTTTAGTTTCACGCATCTTACAGAAAAGGCCAGGGTGTTGGTTGCGCAAGTTCCGAAGTAGAAGTCTGTCTTGCGTATTTCCATGTGTCTGAAAACGGCATCCTGTGAATCATCAAGAGTTGAACTCCACCACATTGCGTTACCCCTCATTCCTCTGAAATGCACATACCTGTCCTGCGCGTACCCTGCTGCAAGGGCTGCCCAGCCGAACTTGTTCTCAGGATTGCATGCCGGGTCATATGGCCAGAAAGCGTTGCCGTTCAACGATGCATTTATCTGAAGCTTGTCCGCTCCGCCTATCCAGTTCGTATGGAACCTCTGTCTTTCTCCGTATAGAGCCTCGGAAAAGTCTTCCCAGTCTTCATTGGTAGGTACGCTCCAACCCTGCGGACATACGCCTTGCGGACCTTTCCCCAGGCCTGATGAACTTTGTCCGCCTGTTGCATCCTCCCAGGTATAGAAACGTCCTGTAACCTTTCCCATTGATGGAGAATCTGCGTATGGATGTCCCGCGCCTTCCCAGTCCAGATTCCTTGCGAACCAGAGCAAATTGCCTATCTGAGTATATGCATATTTCTTATTGTCCCTTGAATCAATAATATAAGTTTCAGGCTGAACAAAGTCCGTGAAACTTTCACTTCCGCGCAATATGTTTACTTCGTGGGAGTAAGCACTATTATAATACCCCTCTGCAACGGCATGGGCTGTAATCACGAACAGACCGAGAGTGTCCGGTATTGTAAGTGTCATTGTACGGCTCCATACGGTATCCTTAATCAACTTGCTGGAAGACGCTGTCCAATAATACTTTATTTCGGCATCCAGCGGCTTGGAAAGGCCGCTTGCCTCAAGAGTATGGACAGACATGGTATCTACATAATCAGGCATGTTAAAAGTAAGTGTACCTGGAATATATGGCTTTGATTCAAATTCCTCTTCGTCCGACTTTGAGCACGAAGCGCAAAGACACAGAATTGCCGCTGCTATAACGGCAGGAAACATAAAATATGTGTTTTTCTTTCTCATAATCCGCAAATTTGCACAAATTTTCAACCAATAGCAATTTTTTATATTATTTGAGAGTAACTTTGCATTCGCTTACTAAAATTATGCCAGCTATCATGAAAACTCACATATCATTCAAAACATTGATAATAAATACAAGGACTACCTTTTCCAACGGATACAATGCCATATTGCTTTTCTCTTTGATATTGGGAACCGCACTTGCAGCCTCATCCTGCTCCAACAAGGAAAGCATTCCGGGATATGTTGTAACAGAAGGTTTCGCACAAGGAAGCACATACAGGATTATTTATCATATCCCTGGCGGCCTGCTTGATGACTCCCTTGCTTTCTCCCAAAGGGTGGAAGACTCCATATCATTGTGGTTCAAACGAATAGACCATGCCGTTTCAGGTTATAACCGAAGTTCTGAAATAAGCATGTACAACAGCGGCCTTACCAGCAACGTAGGCACCATATTCGCGGACATATTCGAGGAATCATTCAAATATTACAAAATAAGCGGAGGACTTTTCGATCCGAGCGCCGCCCCGCTCTTCGATCTCTGGGGCTTCGGCTTCAAGAATGACACCGAGCCTTCTGAACAAGCTGTTGACAGTGTGAAAGCCTTCATAGGAATGGATAAGCTGAGTCTGAAAAGGACTCCTGAAGGAGCTGTAATTTCCACTTGCGATAGTTTGGCTGAAAATGTCATACAGCTGAATTTCAATGCAATAGCCCAAGGCTATACCGCCGATTACTTTGGGAAAGGCCTTGGGAATATGGGTATTGAGGACTATCTGGTTGAAATTGGAGGAGAAATGCTCTGCAAGGGTGTAAATTCAAAAGGAGAAGTCTGGAAGATAGGGGTTGACAAACCTATTGACGGCAACAATATCAGCGGGCAGATGATTCAGGCGGTGATAGCGGTAAGCGGAAAAGGAATAGTTACCAGCGGCAATTACAGGAAATTCTACATAAAGGACGGACAGAAATACTCGCATACCATAAATCCGCTCACCGGATACCCTGTGACACATTCATTGCTGAGTGCCACGGTAATAGCACCTAACAGCACCCAGGCCGATGCATATGCCACAATGTTCATGGTAATGGGGCTTGACGAATCTAAGAAATTCCTTGAAACACACCCTGAACTCGACGCTCTCCTTGTATATCAGGATGGTGAAAAACTCAAGCAGTTCGCAACCATAGGTCTGGACCTGCATTAAGCGCACAAACATCAATCAACAGCAACTGAATAGCAATAAACTTTAAATATTTGGAAAATATGAAAGCTACAGAATATAAGGAAAAGAAACAGTTCAATGCTGCAGAGCTGCGCAAGAGGCCGACCACAAAGCCTATGAATTGAAGAAAATACCTCACCCACAGTGCTGTGAGCGAGGTACTTTTTATAAAAGCGGGCTTTTTGGTCAGCCCCATTATGTTTGATTACGTTTATGCCAGAACCTGACCCTTGAGTTCGCAACCATTGTACTTGCCGTTCTCAATGGTGTGCTGTCCGTTAACAATCACGTGCTCTATGCCCTTGCCGAACTGATGAGGGTTGTTGAAGTCTGCTGTGTCAATGATTGTATCAGGATTGAAGACAACTATATCGGCTGCGTAGTCAGGAGCAATGAGACCTCTGTCCTTCAAGCCCACTCTTGAAGCAGGAAGTGAGGTGCATTTGCGTATTCCTTCCGCCAATGAGCATATCTTCTCGTCACGGACGTATTTGCCAAGGAATCTTGTGAATGTTCCATAAGATCTTGGGTGCGGCATTTCCTCTCCAAGAGGTCCTTCAGGAGAATAAACGCTTCCGTCAGATGCAGGCATGCTGAGTTTGTGTGAGAGGAAGAGTTTCACATTGTCCTCTGTCATTGCAAAGCATATCATGCTTACGCCAAGATGTTCGCTTATGAGAAGGTGGCGGATCATCTCCCACTCGCCCATACCAGAAATCTCACAGC
>JAZRWT010000157.1:0-4307 GCA_045599845.1 Candidatus Egerieisoma sp.
GTAGGTATGGCAACAAATATGGCTCCTCACAATCTGAACGAGGTATGCGATGCCATAATAGCCTATACCAAAAATGAAGAAATAAGCGTTCAGGAACTCATGCATTATGTAAAAGGTCCCGATTTTCCAACAGGAGGCATAATTCTGGGACTTCAAGGAATACGTGATGCGTTTGAAACAGGACGCGGCCGTATTGTTGTAAGGGCAAGGACCAATATTGAAGTTTCGGATTCCGGACGCGAATCAATAGTGGTAACGGAAATCCCTTATATGGTGAACAAGAGGGAGCTCATTGAGAAGATTGCCCAGTTGGTTGAAGACAAGAGAGTTGATGGCATTTCTGAAATCAACGACGAATCAGACAGGGAGGGTATGCGTATAGTCATACGCCTTAAGAACGGTGCCGTTTCAGACGTTGTGAGAAACACTCTTTTCAAGAATTCTCCTTTGCAGTCAAGTTTCTCGGTAAACAATATTGCTCTGGTGGATGGACGTCCAAGACTTCTCAACTTCAAGCAGCTGGTGAAATATTTTGTAAAGCACAGGCACGAGGTTATAATAAGAAGGACCGAGTTCGATTTGAAAAAGGCTCAGGCCCGTGCCCACATTCTTGAAGGATTGCTCAAGGCGCTCGATTTCATTGACGAGGTAATAAGCATAATTAGGGCGAGCAGGACTATTGATGAATCAAAGCAGGCTTTGATAGCACGTTTTGCTTTTACAGACATTCAGGCACAGGCTATAGTTTCAATGAGACTTGGCCAGCTGGCAGGTTTGGAGAGGGAGAAACTGGCATCCGAATATGCGGAACTCATTAAGCTCATAGCTCATTTGCAGGATGTACTTGGCAGTTATGACCTTCAGATGGAAATAATAAGGGAGGAGCTCGGGGACCTTAAGAACAGGTTCGGTGATGCGCGAAGGACAAGCATAGAGCCTGACGAGGGCGATTTCAACCCTGAGGATTTCTATCCTAACGAAGATGTTGTGATTACAATTTCACATCTGGGTTACATAAAGAGAACATCGCTTTCCGAGTACAAGACTCAGAACAGGGGAGGAATAGGCTCCAAGGGGTCTGCTACAAGGGACGAAGATTTCATAGAGCATATTTATGTAGCAAACATGCACAGCACCCTCATGCTTATTACAAGCAAGGGTATGTATTTCAAAATAAAGGTGTATGATATACCTGAGGGCGCAAAGAGTTCCAAGGGCAGGGCTGTTCAGAATATAATAAGGCTTGAAAACGGTGATTCCATATGCGCATATCTGAAATTGGGCGATATGAGCAGCGAGGAATATGTGAACAGCCATTATATAATTATGGCAACCAGATGCGGCGTGATAAAGAAGACGGCCCTTTCAGAGTATACAACCAACAGGGACAACGGCATCAAGGCCATAACAATAAACGAAAACGACGAATTGCTGAGCGCCATGCTCACCGGTGGCGATGACCAGATTCTCATAGCTGCTTCTAACGGAAAGTGCGTGCGTTTCAATGAAAACAGCTGCAGGGCCATAGGTCGTATATCAATGGGTGTCCGTGGCATAGAACTTGAAAGTAATGAACAGACAATAAGTATGGTCTGCGCATCACCTGAAAGCCAGCTCGATGAATCGAACACGGTCCTTGTTGTAAGTGCCAACGGTTATGGCAAGAAATCTTCACTTGAAGATTACAGGCTCACGGCAAGGGGAGCAAAGGGAGTGAAAGCAATGAATGTTACCGAAAGGACAGGTAATCTTGTTGCTCTCAATTATGTGAACGAGAAGCAGGACCTTATGATTATAAACAAATCAGGCCTCACCATAAGAATGGCCATATCGGACATCAAGACTGCCGGCAGGGCAACACAGGGAGTCAAGCTTATAAACATAAGGGAAGGAGACCAGATAGCTGCCATTTGTGTGGTTGACAAGAGTGAGGATGAGCCTGCTGAAATTTCAGAGGAAGAATAATTATTAACAATTTATCTATAAACAGCATGAAGAAATTATTATTTGTACTTGCGATGCTTCTTTTTGTATCACAGGTAAACGCACAGTCAAATGAAAAGGTTCTCAAGGAGATAACCAAGGCACAGACTGAAGTTCAGAATCCTAAGAAGGCTAACAACCCTGGAAGCTGGCTCAAACTCGGCACCGCTTATTGCAATGCTTACGATGCTCCTATCAAAGGTTTGTATCAGGGCGCTACACAAATGGAGGTTAAACTCCTTCTCAAGGACGAGCAGGTTCTTGAATCAAAGGACACAGAGATCGGTGGCAAAACTTATCTCGTTGATTCTTACGCAGACAAGGATCTCTATTATGATGAAACAGGCAAATTGGCAGCTTGGAATGTAAAGAAACCTGTTCTTCCAGGCGAGGATGTTCTGGCAAAGGCATTCGAGGCATACGCAAAAGCTTCTGAGCTTGATGCAAAGAGAGCAACCAACAAAGACCTCAAGGCTTCCTTCAACGCACTCAAGACAAGATACTATTCTGAGGCAATGGGATGGTATGCCCTTGGTAATTACGAGAAAGCAACAGAGAACTTCCTTATGACAGCAAAGGTTTCTGAGGATCCTGTAATGGGCCAGATTGATACAACCATGATTTATTATGCTGCCGTAACAGCCGGAATGTGCAAGAAATATGACGTTGCAATAGAGAATCTCAACAGATGCATATCATACGATTATTTCCAGGAAGGCGATGTTTATGCTTCTTTGGCAGATGCTCACAAACAGAGCGGTGACACTCTCAAGGCAAAGGAGACTTTGAACGCCGGTTTCATCAAGTTCCCTACAAGCCAGTCAATACTTGTTGCTTTAATCAACATTTACATGGAGTCAAATGACGATCCTGCAAAACTTCGCGAACTTCTCCATACTGCACAGAAGAACGAGCCTAACAACCCAAGCCTTTACTATGCAGAGGGCAACATGCTCATAAAGATTGGTCAGTTCGATGAAGCAATGGCTGCATACGACAAGTCAGTGGAGATTGATCCTAATTATTTCTGGGGCTATTTCAGCAAAGGCAAGTCATATTATGACAAAGCTGTTGAGATTCAGAACGAGGCCAATATGGAAACTGATGACAACAAGTACATGGTTCTTCTCGAGAAACTCGATGGTTCTCTGATGTCTGCAATCGATCCTCTTGAGACTGCTTTCTCAAAGACAGAGGATGCAGAACTCCAGAACTATGTTGCTGAGCTTCTCAAGAACATCTACTTCCGTTTCCGTGAGAAAGATGCAAAATATCTCCAGGGTTACGAGAAATACAATGCAATGCTTGCAAAATAATTTGCGTTGTTAGCAAAAACCAAAGTATGGGGGCTGACTTTCTAGTCAGCCCCCATATTTTTAAAGTTCACGGGAGATGGATTCAATGAATTTCGTGAGCAGGGTGGGGCTTGGCACTATTACCTTTACAGCATTTGGGATAACGCTCACACTCAGCTTATCAGGCATATTGGCACTTTCTCCATCGAATTGGATCAAGCCCGGTTTAGTCCTTTCAATCCTGATTTCCTTGCAACGGAAAGATTCAATGTATTCTGAAAGGCTCAATGTGCGGGTGAACAGGCGCGCTGTCATGAACGGAACTGAAACCAATGGGGCGCGTTTCCAGATTACCACATCAAGCATACCGTCTGAAATGCTGGCCTGAGGTGCTATGAACGCATTGTTCCCCCATTGTGCACCATTGGCGAATGTTATGAGGAATGCCTTGAATTCGTATTTGTTGCTGCCAATATATATCCTGTATTTTTCGCGCCTGTATTTCATGTACTCCTTGGCACAGAATTCAACGTAAGTCTTGAGCCCCCTGGTTGGCGCACTGTTGAACCTTTCCCCAACAACCGCTTCAAAGCCCAATCCTGCCGTGCAGAAAAAAATCTTGTCATTGATTTTCCCAGCGTCAATCACGCGCACATTGTCTTCAATGATTACGTCAATGGCACGTTGTGGAAACAGCGGAATTCCAAGATGTCTGGCCAGTCCGTTGCCAGAGCCTACCGGTATGATTCCAAGTTTGGTGTTTGTTCCAACAAGAGCTTTGGCCACCTGATTCACCGTTCCGTCACCTCCAATGGCCACAACGGTCTCAAACTCATGCTCTGCAAAATGCTTGGCGCTGTTGTAGGCATCGTTCTCGTCTGTTGTTGTGTGTATGGTTGATTGAAAACCGTTCTCAGCCGTGAAGCTGTCCCACACTTTTGCAAGTATGTGGCTCTTCCGGCTCGTTCCGCTCTTTGTGTTTATTATGAACGCAATTTTCTTCATCTTTCTTGTTGTCACACAAAGCAA
>JAZRWT010000158.1:0-2219 GCA_045599845.1 Candidatus Egerieisoma sp.
CTGTTGTAATGATGGCGCGCCTTCCTTACGGAATACCGGTATGGGAGTTTGCATTGTCAGTGGGAATACTCGTTGCAACTTTCGTTGGCATCACCTGGTTCTGTGCCAGAATATACAGAGTTGGCATTCTGCAATATGGCACAAAGGCCAGCTGGAAAGACATGTTCAAATGGATTAAGATAAAATGAGAAAGAAATATTTTTTGCTTGCAGCTCTTATGCTGTTCTGCGCCGGCAGTGTCTGCGCCCAGAATTACAAAAAAATCAAATGGTCAAAGGAAACCATGGATTCTAAATGGGACAGAGACCGGGACCGTTCCACTGCCTGTTCAGAAATTCTGGAAAAATACAAACCATCCGTTGACTCCCTGGAGATAGTGGTGGGTTATTGCCCACAAGGCATGAGCAACAGTTCACATCCAAGCATGCTTTCCAATATGACGGTTGACATTATAAAGGAATTTGCACAGAGCTATCTGGATTCCAAGGGAAAGGGAGAGAAGGTAGCCTTGAGCCTCATAAATTACGGAGGATTGAGAAGCAATTTTGTAAAAGGAAACGTTACAATTGCAGATGTTTATTCAATGTATCCTTTCTACAATTATGTTGTAGTGCTGGATTTGAAAGGCAGGCACATAAAGACCCTGTTCAATCTGATTGCCAGAAATCCAAGGGTTTGCGCTTTTGGAGGCGCCGAACTTACCGTAGAGAACAAGGAAGTCAGGAAACTCCTGCTCAACGGAAAGAAAATAAAGGACGACAAGACATACAAGGTGGCAACCATAGATTTCCTGCTTAACGGAGGAGATGGTGTTTATATGCTCAAATACAACAGCGGAGTGGAACAGATACCCGCAAGGAGCCTGCTCCGCGATGTGATTCTTGACAAGTTTGCACGGATGAAAGCCGAAGGCAGGGACATTGACTGGCCTTTGGACAACAGACTTACAATTCTGGACAAATAATTTCGGAGGATTGAGTTATGAAAAAAATATTGAGCATATTTGCCATTGTTGCATTCATTGCCTGTTCAGATTATGCATACGCTCAGGATCTGGTTATTCTTCACACAAATGATACACATAGTCACATTGACATAATAAAAGGAGGAAGAAACGATGGCCTTGGAGGAATCGAGCGCAGGGAGCAGTACATAGACAGCATGAGAAGAGAGTTTCCTGGAAAGGTGCTGCTGGTGGATTCCGGTGATTTCAGTCAGGGCTCCCCTTACTTCACACTCTTCAAGGGTGAGGCTGAGGATGCATTCGTTGATGCTTTGGGTTATGATGCGGCTACATTCGGCAACCACGAGTTTGACAATGGTTGCGAAGACCTGGCCCGCAGAATAAAGAATCTCAAATGCAGGATTGTGAATTGCAACTATCAGATCACCGAGGAAAATCCATTGTACGGACTGATTCCACCTTATACAATAGTGGAGAGAGGCGGCAGGAAGATTGGTATATTGGGAATAACGGTGAATCTTCCGGGGCTGGTAAGTCCTAAGTCACTTGTTGGAATGAAGTATCTTTATCCTGCAAACTGCTTGAACAAATATGCTCTGGAATTGAAGAACAAGCACAAGTGTGACCTTATCATAGTTCTTTCTCATTGCGGCTACGATGAGAAGAAGCAGAACAATCCGGGGGATTTGCAGATAGCTCCCCTTACGGAGAATGTTGATATAATAATAGGAGGCCATTCACATACTTTCCTCAAGGAACCATCGATAGTGAAGAATAAACTTGGAAGGGATGTGGTCATAGTACAGGATGGTTGCTGGGGTGTTGATGTTGGAAGAATAGATTTGTGGTTTTAGTTATATAAATAATATTTATTGGCATGAAAAGACTGTTTTTGATTATTGCAGTTTCTGTTTTGAGCCTGCAGATGTCGTTCGCACAGAATGGTTCACAGCAATTACAGAAGGATTCCATAATATTTCAGGAAGGAGGAGTGTACTCTCTTGAGGATTTCAGGGCCATGGCAATGCAGTCCAACAAGGATTTGCAGATAGCCTCGGTGAATCTCAAGGCGGCCGAGGAAACCCGCAAGCAGGTGTTCACCCAGTTCCTGCCTTCAATAGACTTCAATGGAGCCTATCTGAGAACAGGAAAATCAATCAAGGTCCTTGGCGAGGATCAGTTCCTTCCGGTCTTCTCCGCTCCTGTTGTTGACCCTTCTTCAATAGCAGGTTTTGCATATCTGCCTCAGGATGCT
>JAZRWT010000159.1:0-1420 GCA_045599845.1 Candidatus Egerieisoma sp.
TGTTGTAAAACTATAATCGCCGAACTCAGCCATCGCACTTGCACACCAACGAGTGCTCTCTTTCATTTTGTTCAGAACTTGACAAATTGATGTTAAACGCCTGGAAACAGGTATATTATAGTATATTATTTACGTATGAAAGTAATTCGTTTGATTATGGCGGCTTTGATAGCAGGCCTGGCAGCCGCAGGCTGCGCATCCAATGACGGCGAGGTCATTGGAAAACCTCATGTTGAGGTCATTGACGGGCAATACACTCCGGAAATAATGCACCAGATGGGCAAGGTATCTGATCCACAGATAAGCCCTGATGGAACAAAGATTCTCTATGGAGTTTCATACACTTCAATAGAGCAGAACAAGGGAGTGAGAAATCTGTTTGTAATGGACATTGACGGCTCCAACAATCATCAGATCAGTGCAAGTCCAAAATCCATTTCCAACGCACGCTGGATATGTGACGGCGGCAAGATACTTTATTTGAAGGACGGCAAGCTCCATTGCTGCAGCGCCGAAGGAAAGGACGAAGTTGAGATAGCAGTTGAGGGCGTACCTTCAATAGAGGCTTTCGAACTCAATTCCACCAACGATGGCATACTCATGCAGATAAGCGTGAAATACGGCCAGTGCGCCAAGGATCTTCATCCGGATTTGCAAAAAGTTGAGGCAAGAGTCATTGACAACCTTATGTACAGGCACTGGGACCATTTCGTTGAGGAGGTTCCTCATACCCTTGCAGCTTCAATAAAAGGGATAACAGATGGTGGAACTATCGCAGTGGAAAATGTGAAGGATTTGCTGGAAGGTACTGAGTATGAGCTTCCTGCAATGCCTTTCAGTGGCCTTGAGCAGCTTTCATGGTCAAACGGCAGCATTGCATATTCCTGCAGAAAACTCATTGGAAGGGAGTACGCTTTCTCCACAAATGCGGACATTTATCTCTATTCCACCGGCGATGGTTCAACAAAGGACCTCATGACAAAGCTTGAAGGCGAGTTCCCTGGTTATGATACAGAGCCTGCATTCTCTCCTGACGGAAAGTATCTCAGCTGGATAAGCATGGCCCGTGGTGGCTACGAGGCCGACAAGAGAAGGCTCATGCTGCTTGACATTTCTTCAATGAAGTGCATGCAGGGTGAAGCCTGCCCTCATGCTTGCTGCAATGGAGAAGGTACCTGCAAGGAAGAACATCCGAAAATGCTTGTGAAGGAACTCAGTTGCGATTTCAAATACAATGTGGATGAATATGTATGGAGCGCCGATTCAAAGAAAATCTATTTTACTTCGTGTGTGAATGCAGTTGAGGGAGTCTTCGAACTCGATGTGGAAAAGGATTGCTCGGTTTCATACGTTCCTGCTCCCGGTGAGAAAACAGGTGACGTGGTTCTTGGAAACGGCATAAGAAGGATAACAGCCGAGG
>JAZRWT010000160.1:0-6445 GCA_045599845.1 Candidatus Egerieisoma sp.
ATCAATATTTTTTACAAATATATAAAAACATTTTTTATGTACACAAAATGGTACACATTATTCTTGCTCTATGGGCAAATGTATGATTTCTGACAGCCATCCCCTATTGTCATCAATAATATTGGCAACTTCCTTGAACCCCTCCCAAAAGTTCATGTTTCAAACATCAGGAGAGCAGAAGGTAAATTGCGGCGTCATTTCAGGAATCATGTGTGAAACCCTGTGTGTTTTGGTAACAAGAAGATGCGTGGGTCAGTTGTACATACGCTCAGTGACTCGCGGTTGTACAAAACAATATGACAATCCACTGGCCATAGGAAACAAGATGAGATACATATTAAAATTTGGATAGCATATTGCCAACTATTACCTTTGCGGCAGTGAACTTAACGACTTCCTTGAACCCTCCCGGAGGTTCATATTTCGAACGTCAGGGGAGCACAAAGGTCGAAACGAAAGTTCCGGCCTATTTTTTACAAGCAAGCACATATCTGTTCAAAAACAAGAAACGTATGAAATTCATCAGCTGGAACGTAAATGGTCTGCGCGCAGTATGCGGAAAAGGATTCACCGAAATATTCAACAATTTCAATGCAGATTTCGTCTGCCTTCAGGAAACCAAGCTGCAGGCCGGCCAGATTGAGCTCAATTTCCCCGGATACGAATCATACTGGGACTACGCCCAGAAAAAAGGCTATTCAGGTACGGTAATTTTCACAAGAAACAAACCTATCGCAGTAAAATATGGTTTGGGAATAGAAGAGCATGATATGGAAGGCAGGGCCGTTACACTGGAGATGGAAAAGTTTTATCTGGTATGTGTCTATACGCCTAACTCCCAGGATGAACTCAAGCGCCTGCCATACCGCATGGAATGGGAGGATGCCTTCCGCAAATATCTCAATGAGCTGGCAAGCAGAAAGCCTGTGATAGTATGTGGAGATATGAATGTGGCGCACGAGGAAATTGACCTTAAGAATCCGGATACCAATCACTTCAATGCAGGCTTTTCCGATGAGGAACGAGGCAAGATGACCGAACTTCTCGCCTCAGGATTCACTGACACATGGCGCTTCCAGCATCCGGATGAGCAAAAATTCTCATGGTGGTCATACAGAATGAGGGCCAGAGAAAGGAACGTAGGTTGGCGCATAGATTATTTCCTCGTATCCAATTCGCTGAATGACAAGATTGTAAGCACGGACATCCTGAACGATGTCTTTGGTTCGGACCACTGCCCGGTGGAATTGATTCTGGCAGATTGAAAGGACCCACTAATATAATATCTGCCGGACAAAAACGCTATTAATTAATACCTGAAGAATGGAAGAGAAGAAAGATATAGGGCATTTATTTGACGGAATAGCAGACACTTACGATAGTACAAATCATATTCTTTCCCTTGATATAGACAAATTCTGGCGCCGCAGGGCAGTGCGCTGCCTCAAGCCTGTGAACCAGTTGCTCGACGTTGCCATTGGAACGGCAGACCTCTCACTTGAAATCCTGCGTCAGAGCAAAGCCAGTGAAATCACCGGTATTGATCTTTCACGCAGGATGATGGAACTAGGCTTTCAGAAAGTCATCAGCAAGGGTATTGATGCACAATGGATTGCATCACCGGAAACTACTGAACAGAACATAGACACAGGCAGTTTGCAGCAAGAAAAAGGCACAAAGAAAATCAAGTTCCTGGAGGCCAGTGCTTTGGACATACCATTTGCCAACAACAGCTTTGAAGCCATAACCTGCGCCTACGGAGTCCGCAACTTCTCAAACCTTGACCAGGGCCTTGCTGAAATGTACCGTGTCCTACGTGGCGATGGCCAACTCATGATTCTTGAGTTTTCCTATCCTGGCAACCGCTTGACCAGAGTATTGTACGATTTTTTCTTCTCGCAAATAATGCCCCTGATAGGCGGCATGGTCAGCCACCACCTCAAAGCATATACATATTTCCGCAACAGCGTAAAAAACTTCATCTGGGGAGACACAATGGCCGAACGGCTAAGAGCAGCAGGTTTCAAAAACGTATCATACAAAACCCTTACCCTGGGAATCACCACAATCTACCTTGCCAGCAAATAACGTATCAATTCCGCCACGTTCAGAGTTGGTCAAACGTAGCAGTCAGTGAATGCACCGGGACAAAGAAATGTATGAAAGATAGTGGCATGTGCACCGTGTTCTATAGAACTATCAACCTTGGCCGTCTGAATCCGGAGCGGCAACATCAATTGCATTGCCAAAACCGCAACGCAGACAAGGACGCGCATACAAACTGCCACCGGCAATAATGTACAAGGTATTCCCAACGAAGCCTACGGAAGTAACAACGGCACCTCCAGGAGCAGGCAGAATCACACGAACCCTGCCGTTATGATCACAAATTTGCACGCCAATCTCGGTAGCACAATAAAGATAGCCATTGGTATCAAAACAAATCTGTCCGCCATTTGTATGCAGTTTGTAAAATTCCTGCCTGTACAAACCAGTACCTGCACCCGCCAAATTGTTCGTATTTTCAGGAACCCGCACCGCAAAATTAGAACCGGACCCAGCAACATGACCAGAAACAGAAACAGCACAAGAACCAGTACGTGCAGTATAACTGGCATCAGACCCAGAACCATCACATGAAACACGTGCAATCACCTCATTGCTGACCCACTGTGAACTAACGCTGGCAACAGCCCTGTGCTTTCCACCCGGATATTCGGCCACGTAAGGGTTGAAGTTCTCCTCCCCTGCCCCAAGCAACTGCGGCACAGCATATCCGCTCCCCTCAAGATGCAACCCGCTTATTTTATTACGGTCACTGTCATTTTTTGCACCTTCATTCAAAAAATTACTCGCGGGACCAACTAAGACTTTTCCTCCAGAGGCAAGCTGACCTTCCGCAGACCCTGACAACCCACACATAGCTTTTCCAGCTGCATTGGTACTTGATTCGCCCGCACTCTTTATGAACAAACCTTCCGGCACATTTGAAGCAACCAGCGTCCATACGGAGCTTGAATCCACTATGGAATTCAAAGTAGCATTCCCGGTTTTCCCCTTTTTCACTGGCGATGGGTAATCTTTCCAAAGGAATCTGAGCGCTTCGGTCATTACTGCACCGCCATTCTTTCCGTTATGACCGCCCTTGTCCCAATGATGCTCAAGTTCGTAACCGGCGAATCTCAATGCCGATTCCATTAGCAGGTTATATTCGTACCAACTTCCGAACAATGGGTTCCATGTATCCTCGTCATTGTCCTGAAGATAAATGCGAAGTCTTTGAGGTTCGGTTTTGCGGATGACGCCAGGATAATGGTCACCTCCGCGCATAGGAACAAAAGTACCGATTATACTATATACCCTTGAAAACAGATCAGGTCTGAACCATGCGGCAGTGAAAGCAGCAATAGCCCCGCTGCTGGCGCCAAGAACCATGCGGTCCTCGGCACGCGAAGAAAGAAGGATTGGTAGGCCATCGCCTGTGGTAAAAGAAGAGACTGCAGGAAGGACTTCTTCTGCCAGAAAAGCGGCAAAGCGGCCGTCACAACGGTCAAACTCATTGCTTCGGTTATAACGGATAACCTCGCGTGACTGTTCGCCAGCCGGCTTGTTATTCATGGAAGTGCTCTGTTCAACGGAGGTATCAGAACAATTGTCATAAATGCGGCCCGGACGAACTCCAATGGCAATTGTCACAGGCATCTGTCCGCTGGTAATCAGAGTATCAATTGACTGAGCCAGACCATACATTATATCGTCCATCATAATGGCAACGCACGCAGGCTCACCGCCCTTGTACTCCTTTGGAATATAAACCTTTATGATGCGTTCCGTGCCAGGATACATCTTTGGTTCCTTCATTTTGAAAGTCAGATATTCGCCACGTACACCCTCCGCTTGAAGCGTACGACCGGTTAGCTCAACCAATGCCTTTCCAACTGCTTCTGAATTCTGAACAACAGAATTCGAATTTTCATAACGCAGGTCCGAATCAGATTCTTCACTCTGCGCAGCAAAAGGCACGGCCATAGCTGCAAAAAACAAAAACGAAATAGAGAAAAGCAAACGTTTCATAACAAAAGGTGTTGATTAATGACGCAGTCTGTGCTGAATTAACTCCCGCACATTGCGAATTTAATCAATCCCACGAAAATCTGCAACAACCACCCAAATGGAGCTTATAACGGGCTATCTGTTTGCGATTGGATATTTCACCAAATATTTATCCCTGAGGGCAATGCTCATGAGCTTCATCAGGAGAAGCACTGATAAAGTTACCTGAAGCAGTGGAACCACCAAACGGTCACGTTTTGAGCCTGAAACTTGACCGAATGGGCAGCAGAAGTGGCAAACGGTCACGTTTTGGGGCATAAACTTGACCAAATGGGCAGGAGAAGTGGCAGACGGTCACGTTTTGGGGCATAGACTTGACCAAATGGGCAGGAGAATCACCAAACGGTCACGTTTTGGACCTGAAACTTGACCGAATGGGCTTCTGAAACAGTGAACTAACAAGATTATGAATCTGTAGATATCAAACGTTTGGCTTCACAAACATTGAGGCCACAATATCACGTTCCAAACGAAGGATCCTCTGAATCTGCTTATTGGAAGCATTATATTCAAAATGCATCAAATTGGCCATTTCAGTTTTTGCAGACGCTGGAAGATGTGACGGAGAGCCAACGCCATATTTGGAAACGCAAATACTACGCACAGCCGAAAATAACTCATCGTCGGTGTAACAGATACGCTCCTTCAACTCCAGAGCAATTTTCAGATTGGACTCAAGATTCTTTCCCAGCATATAGAAATAGTGCGATGCACTCCTGAACAATCGTTCAGCAAGGTCTATCCTGCAGAATGAAATTGGCAGAACGCAATCCTCGTATACCAACAAGCCCTTGATATGGTCGGCTTTCTTGGAGCAAATCAAAGTCCGGCACCTGGACTGTGAAAGTTCTTTGGCATCTTTCAAAACCATCCTGCAAAAGAAAGGATTGAAGAAAAACGCATTTGCTCCCCAAGGATAAGTCAGAGGTGTATACTCTTCCCGCACTAGGAACCCATTTCTGTTATCATACACACAAACATTGCGCACATCACTCAAAGAATCAAGTTGTCTGATTCCAAGAACGAACTTGCTCCAATCCAAAGTATAACCTTTGGCGCTGAATTTACGCTTCAAGAATTGCTTTAAAGTCTCGAACATCAATCGAACACGAATCTCCTCGCCAGCCGCACAAATATGCAGATGGTTTGTCATAAGTTCAAAAGTAAGTACGATAATGTCCTGAAACATTTTAGAAACAACGCCCATAATTCCCATTCCATCACGGAAATCATCGTCATTTCTGAAAATAATCTCGAAATCCTCAGGACTCCACAAATGCCAGCAACAACCAAGCTGCTCGAAAACAGAGGTACACTCCCCCTCCACATCACGAAAACCACTCATAACAAACAATTATTTAGACTCTCGAAGGGGAATTTGAACAATCTGAAGCACCATACCTCAAACGTTCACAAGAGAAATTTCCCAAAATTACCAAATATTTCTGATTTTCCACTTGCGATAGTTCATTTACCCGAAATTATTGCTGGCAACTGCAACGAGTCCGCCAGAGCCAAAAAACTCTGGCGGACCCGGCAGCTGTAGCAGGCGAGCCCCGTTCTGCGAGCCTGCGGTGCCCCAAAAATAACCGAAGACCAACAACGGTCAAGATCTTATGGGTTTGAGACGAGAGCAACGAGCAACAAAACGCTGGATAGTCAAGATTTCAGGAAGGACTTGACCAAATGGGCAGCAGAATTGGAAAAAGGTCACGTTTGAGGGCATAAACGTGACCAAACAGGCAGGAGAATCACCAAACAGTCACGTTTTGGGCCTGAAACTTGACCAAAATAGCAAAGAACGAGAGAGAACAGATGGCTATAATAGTAGATGAAGTTGTTGTGACAAAATAACGAATTGGATAAATTAAGAAATATTCTTACTTTTGTTCAAAATCATAATTTATGGCACGAACAACAACGGTGGCCCTTGGTTCACACTTTGAAAATTTCATTCAATCAAAAATTGCATCAGGCAGATTCAATAACGCCAGCGAGGTCATCAGAGCGGCACTTCGGCTTCTCGAAGATGATGAAGCAAGATTGGCGGCTCTTCGTGATGCCATTGATGAAGGGGATTCCAGTCCCGATGTCAAAAATTTCAACAGAGATAATTTCCTTGATGAATTGAAGGCGCAACACAAATAATTATGTCAAGTTATATAATTTCGGAACAAGCGAAGAGGGATATAATAGTCCCTATGTTTGAAATCGAAATAAAAAGGAGGTCGGCACCGCCGCCTCGATAAAGCACCCTCGGCGGCTACAACACGACAGGCTGCGCCGGGCTCTGGGTAAAGGCCCGCTTGCCAGTCGGTTGTTGCCAGGGGAA
>JAZRWT010000161.1:0-6955 GCA_045599845.1 Candidatus Egerieisoma sp.
CCGGAATTGGCGGATGATATTGAGAATCGTATCCGCGAACGTTTGGCTTCAGCAGAAGAATAAGCACGCTTATGCAAGTCACTCCACCTGAAGGTGGCTGAGAAAAATGCCCACTTTTATAAAATATACCTCGCTCACAAGCAATGTGAGCGAGGTATTTTCTTAAATTCACTTACTTTTTGGCCGGCCTCTTTTTAACTCCCGGAAACATGACTCCGCTTTCGGTCTGTTGGCACAAAGAAGGTCTGGAAGAGTTAGAACTGGCGGACTTCGGCGTGTCCTGACCAGTTGAGACTTATATTGTTCCCGTTTGAATACTGAAGCTCGAGATTTGCTCTGAAACTTTGTGTCGTTTCTTGAACAATGCAGAATCTGCCGTTCTGGATTGTGAAAGTCTGAGCTTCCCAGTTTGCATTTACTATTACAGGTTTGTCTTCACCGAAAGTATAATATGCGCCAATGAGGTTCTCATTGTTGTTCAGATAAGAGTGAACAGCCCATTGAGGGATGCAATTCAAAGTACCGCAGCAAGAATAAATATTATCTTTTTCATCTGTTCATTTGCTTGTTTGTTGTTTGCAAAAACGTGAGAGAGGAATATGTAAATAATCAAGGGGCTGACTTTTAGTCAGCCCCTTGATTATTCGCTTGATGAACAAGATTATTCCCAGTTTCCGGCGTTGTTGTTAGGAGCGTCTATGCTACCAACCTTAAGACCTGGATATCTGCCCTGTGTATTTCTTTCTGCAACTATGTTTACAATGAGCTGGTATGGCTCAATGCCAACCAGAAGTGATTTATAAGGCATGCAAGCTTCGAACAAAGGAACGTCTACGCCTGATACCTGTTTGATGGTTGCATTGATAATGACAGGTTCTCCACAGAAAGGAATGTTCTTGAGGGAATCAATTATGAAATTAGGACGATCATTGAACAATGTGTCCTTTACAGGAACGTCCTTGTCAATCTTGAATACGAGGTTCTCGCCTTTCTCGTACAAATCCATGAGCTGATCTGGAGTGATTTTCGGATTTTTCTTCTTGAGCTTTGCTGTGTTGTCAACTGCAAGAGAGTCATCATTTGAACCAATCTGCTTTGAAATGAGAATTGTGCCCTCATTATAGAACCAGATCAGAGAGTCAATAGAAGGGGCAAATCTTGCGAATTTGCTCTTGAAAGCAACCTGAAGTGTTCTGATGTCCTTGAGCCTCTGGATAGCTACAGCTTCCCTTTTCTCTTTCTGTTTGTTGAATTTTACCGGCGATTCAATGCTGGCGTAGATTGCGTATCCCAACAAAACTATGATGATGGGGAGTACGATGAAAGTGATAATCTTTTTCATTTAATATTTGATTTTTTATAATTATTCATATTTAACACGCAAATTTAACAATTAAATCTTTCCTTTCAAACAAAATTCTTCTTTTAATAACAAAAAATTGGAGAGGAGCAAATCTTTGATTCAGTTGTAGGAAATGTTATTTGTAAGTCTTAAATTTGAAGTTTGAATATTTTTGCGCCATTTTATGGATAATGGAATAGTGAATAAAGAGTTAGCTGGAAGTTTCCTCAATTACATCAGGAGGGCGGGAAAGGTTGTGCTTCTGGGCCATGAAAATCCTGACGGAGACTGCCTGGGTTGCACCAGTGCAATGCTTGACTACATTGAGAATATGGGCATAGGCGCAAACGTGATTGTACCTGGCAAGGTTCCTCAGTTCCTCAGATACCTCTTCAATGGGCAGGATGGAGCTAGCGATCATTGCAGATTGGTGGAATACGACAGAAACCCTGAACTCAGTTCAGACCTTATCCAGAGGGCGGATTTGTTTATATGCATGGATTTCAATTCATTGCATCGAATAAATATCCTGGGCGAACTGGTGGGGAAAACATGTGCGCCAAGATTGCTGATTGATCATCATCCGCTACCACAGACAAAGGACTTCGATCTGGTACTCTCCGAGACCACGATCTCCAGTGCCAGCGAACTCACTTTCTGGCTTATAAGAGCAATGAATGAACTTGAAGCAACAATTGGCGGGAAGATAAAAGAGCTTACACCAAGGCAGGCCGAGAGTCTATATACAGGCATGATAACAGATACAAACAATTTCTGTAATTCCGTATATCCTTCAACTCACAGAATGGCAGCATTTTTGCTGGAGTCCGGAGTGAACAGCGATGCCGTGCATCAGAACGTGTTCAATTCATATGGAGAGAACAGGATAAGGCTGATAGGCTATCTCACAGGCAGCAATATGAAATTGGACTACGGACTCAAGGCATCATGCATGACTCTGTCAAAGGAGCAGCAGAAAAAATTCGATTTCAAGGACGGGGATGCCGAGGGGATTGTGAACATGCCTCTTGCAATAAAGGATGTGATGATAAGTGCGCTGTTCACTGAGGGAGAAATAATGACAAGACTTTCGTTGCGCTCAAAAGACCGGTTTGTGGTGAATGATTTTGCAAAAAGGTACTTCAATGGTGGCGGACACCCGCGGGCGGCCGGAGGAAGGCTTCAGAACATCCCTTTCAAGGACATTGAGGCATATTTCTTCAAATGCCTTGCGGAATATATCAATCAGATGGAAATTAAATAACAGGCACGTGTATTTCAAATGAGATTTATTGAAAACATAAAGAAACTTGATACGGGCATTCAGGCACTTGCTTTCATTGTCATTATGCTGGCTGGCATCATCTCCTGTCAGAAGGAGGATCTGAAGATGAACATAGCCAATCAGGACAAAGCAATTGAACAATATGTGAACAGCATAGCCGGAATGGATTACAGAATAGAAAGGTACGAAGGCATTGTAAGGGCTGTTGTTTCGGAAGGAAGCGGGCAGGAGGCCGTTGATGGTGACAGTCTGCATTTCATTTATACCGGATATATATTCAGCAATGGTCCGGGCACGTTATTTGCAACCAATGATTCCACAATAAGGATTAACGATTCAACCTTCTTCCCTGCCTCTGTGGCACCGGAAAAGATATGTCTTGGACATAATTCCTTGATAGAAGGTTTGGCCAGGGGATTGAACGGTGTACGGAAAGGGGAGCATTGTTATATTTTCTTTTCAGCAAAATACGGATTCTACAACACTGTGGTGTATGGTGTTCCAAAAATGAGCCCATTGTTCTATGACATTACTGTAGAGAATATTATCAAAAACTGATTCTTTGAAAAAAGTTTAATGTATGTATAGGAAATTTTGTTTTAGTTTTTTTGCTTTAGCTGCCGTGTTCGCGTTCTCCCAGTGCGCAAAGGAGGCAAGCAGGTCCAATGACCAAGTGCAAAGAGGAATACTTGAAGCTTACATCGAGGTCTATTGTCCCAATGCCCAGGTTACTTCTTCGGGACTGGTCATAGTCAGCGAAGAGCCTGGCAGCGGCAGACAGATGGAGTGGGAAGGAGCCGCATATACCATAACGAACGTGTGGGATATGACCAATACCTGTGTTGAGAGTCAGGACAAGGCTTTGGCAAAGGAACTGGGCTTATATAAAAGCAAGGATTATTATGGACCAAGGTTGCATGCCGTTGGTTATGGCTCTGAGCAGCTTGGCTTCTCAGAAGCTCTTTGCAGGATGAAAGAGGGTGGAAGGCTTAAAGTTATCGTTCCGCCATGGCTTTCATATTTCGATTATTATTCCAGCAGCCAGTCCAAATCCGAGAACAGCGGAGTGAGCCTTATTTACGACATTAAGATGCAGACTATCATAAACGACCTGACCGCATACCAGAACGATTCCTTGAGGTCTTATGCAAGACGTTACGGAATTGACAATCCGGAGGTTGAGGCGTTCTATTTCAAAAAGATATCCGGAACTCAGGAGGATACCATAAAGCAAGGCAAAACCGCAAAAGTCCGCTATGTTGGCAAATTGCTTGACGGTTACGTATTTGATACCAATATTGCGGATACGGCAAGGAAATATGATTTGTACGATGCGTCAAAATCCTATGATGCACTGAGTGTTGTTTATGAGTCCAGTTATCAGGAAATGTCAACCTATACATACGCTTCCGGCCAGGCCGCAATTGAATCCAGTTCACTAACCACAGGCGGCGGAGATTCTGATAAATTGATTCCTGGCTTTGCCAAGGCTCTCAAGCATCTGACTTACGGAGACCATGGAGTTGCTTTCTTCGGATCGCAATGGGGGTACGGTTCCAAGGGCACAATGTCAGGGAACTCAGGAGTTCCTCCATATTCAATGCTCTTCTTTGAGATTTTTATAGAGAATACGCATGAATGAGATAAACTTCACCAGCAAATACCTGTGCATGCCATCGCAGTTCCGGAATGCGTCATATTTCTCGCAGACATTCTCCGGAAGCTCCTGCGTGAGCGTTGACATCCCACAGTATGATATGGTTCTGTTTTATGAACCTGAAGGTGAAGCCGGAAAGCATATCTTTGAAATACTGCTCTCACGCTTGGACAGCATAAAGGAGTACAACAAACTTTTGATAAGCTGCAAAGCGGACAGAACGTACGTGACTTTGGCAACAGGAGATAAGCTGCTTCTTGTGAATTCCTTTTCTACCTGCCATGGCGCTTCAATACTATATTTCCTCCTGCTTGTCCTGCAGCAGTCACAGGTGAATCCGCAGCAGACTCTGGTTCATTGTCTTGGTTTCAGGGAAAACATTGATGAAGGATTGATAAAGACCTATTTCAAGGGATTTGTATTTTTGGAAATATGAGAATTATAGGAGGCTCTCTCAGAGGCAGGACCATAGTGCCGCCAAATGGTTTCTTGGCCAGACCAACCACAGATTTCGCAAAAGAAGGATTGTTCAATATACTCCTCAATGAATTCATTTTCGAAGAAATAAGCGTGCTTGATCTTTTCTCTGGAACAGGCGGAATAAGTTATGAGTTTGCATCAAGAGCCTGCAAAGACATAATCAGCGTTGAAATGAATCCCCTTCATGCCAATTTTATTAAAAAGACATCCACGGTGCTTGGCATTTCAAAACAGATTCAGTCAATCAGGTACAATGTCTTTGATTTCATACCGCTTTGCAGCAAGCAGTTCGATATTGTCTTTGCAGATCCCCCTTACAGTATTGAAGGTCTTGATACACTGCCTGAAAGGGTACTTGGAGTACCTATGCCGGAAAATGGTGCTGCGGAAGCCAACGGCCAGGAAAGCATGGCTGAAGAGTTGCCGGCATCGAAATGTCTTGTAAAAGATGGCGGTTACTTCATTCTGGAGCATCCCAAGGAGTTCAATTTCAAGGAACATCCGTATTTCGTGAAGGAAAAGAAATACGGCAACGTGCACTTCAGCTTTTTCTCACCAAGGTAAACTGTTTATTCAGAATTCTATAACGCTGTCTTTCAGGAGAGGACGGACAAGGTCCTTCTGTGAGATTATGGCTTTTTCAAGAGGAATACGCCAATCTATCGCAAGTGAAGGATCGGAAAGCTGTATGCCGGAATCTGCTTCAGGGTGGAAGAATTCATCGCACTTGTATTGGAACAGCGCGGTTTCAGAGAGAACAGAAAAGCCGTGTGCAAAGCCTTTTGGAATGAAAAGCTGTCTGTGGTTCTCTGCAGAAAGCTCAATTGCACGGTGTTGCATGAAGGTAGGGGAATCGTGCCTTAGGTCAACTGCCACATCAAGGACCTTTCCAACAACGCACCTTACTATTTTGCTTTGGGTATATGGCGGACGTTGGAAATGGAGGCCACGGACAACTCCATAGGATGAGAAACTCTCATTGTCCTGAACAAAATTCAAGCTGTGGCCGTAGAGCGGAATTGAAACCAGTCTGTTGAAATCACGTTGTGAGAAGGACTCGAAGAAATATCCTCTGCTGTCCTGAAAAACTTTTGGTTCTATTATGAGCAATCCTTGTATCCCTGTTTCTACTATTTCCATATAAAGTTACAAATGATTACGTTGTTATGTGTTGAAACGGCTGGGCATAATGAATTTGATTTCTGAAATCATTGTCCCCATTGGAAAAATTTCTGCGAAATTAGTAAAATGTAGCGTAAATACTGTATTTTTGTTAAACGGAATTAATCTTAGAACGAATATGAACACTGAACTTATTGATAAATTCTATTCTGAACTTGATGAACGTTCAAAACAGACTCTGGATACAGCAATTGAAAAAGTCATTGCGGCAAAGAAACGTGGAGGAAAATTCGTGGTTGTAACTGGCAGCGGTCCAAATATTCACGAGGGTGTTACCATTTTGATAGCTGAACTTATCAACAAGGGCATTGTTGATGGTGTAACAACCAGTTCAGCGGTTGTTAACCATGAAATGGGAGGTACATTGGACAGAGTCAAGATGTGCCCGGCTTCACAATTCGGATTCGAGGAGGAGAGAATGCCAAGGGGCAATGTGTTCGAGTTCACTGACATGACAGATGAGCAACTTGAGGAATTGTCAAAAGAGATGATTCTTGACAAGGAACTGCTTGCCAAAAGACATGACGCCCAGGGCCATGTAATTATCAAGGCTGCCGCCAATATGGCTTACCCAATGGGATTGCGCACTGAAATGCTGGCAGATGAAATTCATTCAATCTGCCGTCAAACCGGTCTTCCTTTTGAGACAGTTGCAGGTTGGGGATGTGATGAACGGACAATGCTTGGCGCAGGTGCAGCAAAGGGAGTTCCTGTACTCGTAACCATTCCTCAGCTGGTAGGTGGCGGACATGTTGGACTTGCTGTAGCAGACAGCATTCCTGTTGCCCAGCGTTCACGCCGCATAGCCGCTCTTATGGGAAGCGCGGATGTAATACTTGAATCTGCAGTTGCGCTCACTCAGGAGATTCATGACGGACCTTTTGAAACTTATACCGGTCACGGAATCTGGAGCTGGTGGCAGAAACAGCCTGTTTACAGTTTGAAGGAGAAAACCCTCATAAGGTTTGACCTTGACGAGAATCTCCGCAAGGCTCAGGATCTGCAGAAA
>JAZRWT010000162.1:0-6974 GCA_045599845.1 Candidatus Egerieisoma sp.
AAGACTTATGGAATTGATTTCACCATCCTGGTAATAGTTCGTAAGCGAATAGTTGTTTCCTTCAATCTCATTGTTCTGGTACTGGAAATTGAGCATAAGAGAAAGCGTTCTTCCAGGTTTTCCAAGTTTCTGACGGAAAAGGAAACGTCCGCCTGCGCTCTGTGAATTGTTGTTTCCCGTGTTCAGGCTGCTGCCGTCATTGGTAGGATCGTCACCTGTTCTTGTACTGAAAAGTGATTCCTCCCTGAAATCTCCGTTGTTGAAGTTTGCGTAAGGGCGGAACAGAATTGAGGTATTGTCCGAAATTGTCCATTCCAGTTCTCCGTTGACCCTGTGTCCCTGTGCGAATGTATTGTCCTTGGCATCCTCAAGATTGAACATGGAACCTCCTGATTTGAGGAATGTCTCCTTTTCAGTCTTTTCCTTCACGTCCTTGTCCGATGATGAATACATATAACTGCCAGTAAGTTTCAACTTGCCGTTGAGGTAATCCCTGGTTGCATTCACGCCGCCGAGTCTGGAAGTTGTGATACCGCTTCTTGAAGGGAACATTCCTCCACCGCCACCGCGGCCTCCACGACCGCCCTGTCTGAGCGAACCCATCATATTGGCGGCAACATCCATGAAGCCTCGGTTATTGGTATTGTTGATGTTACCGATTACTGAAATCTGTGACTTGTCCGTGAATTTAGCCACTATGCCGGCGCCCTGATACCTTTCCTCCGTACCGTAACCGCCCATGAGGTTTCCGAACCATCCGTTCATCATTCCCTTCTTGATTCCAAGATCAAGTACATTCTCCTCTTCACCGTCATCTATGCCTGTGAAACGCGCCTGGTCCGATTTTCTTTCAACCACTCTCACCTTATCAACAATCTTTGCAGGGATATTCTTGGTAGCCAGCTGGGGGTCATCAAGGAAGAAGGTCTTTCCGTCAATCATTATCTTCGTGATTTCCTTGCCATTGGCCGTTATGGTTCCATCGGATGATATTTCAACTCCGGGTAATTTTTTGAGCAGTTCCTCAAGCATGTCGCTTTCGTTGGTCTTGAACACGCTGGCATTGTACTCAAGAGTATCCTTCTTGACCACCATCTGGTTGCCTATATCACTTACAACCACCGCATCCAAAAGATTCAAATCAGGCTCCAGCTGAACGGTGCCTCCGTCATTGGCTCCGCGCTTTATATCAAAGGTATAGGTAAGTTTCTTGTAACCCATGTATTCAATGGTGATTGTTGCCCTGCCTGTTTTCATCTTGTCAAGAACAACACTTCCATCTTCCTTTGTAAGAGCATAATGGGTTGAGTTCTGTTCGCCTATATATTTGGCGCTAACGGTTGCAAATTCAACAGGCTCACCTGTTGATTTGTCCTTAACAATTGCAGTGTAAGTGTTGCCCCTGGTCTGGGCCTTTATCTGTCCTCCGGCGGTAAATGCCTGAGATAGAACCGATACGGCGGTGATTACCGCCATAAAGAATAATTTAGTATAAATCCTTCGCATCTGTTTCCAATAAACTTCGGTATTTAGACACATACCTGCAACAAAAGTTTAATTTATTTGCACAATTTTCCTTTTTCAATCCTTCCTGGATTTTCAGCTACATACTGAGCCCAGGTACTTGCCTTCTTCCCACCTGCCGCAGCTTTGGTCCTTGGGCTGCAAGCACCATCCTGCACAGCCAAGGCCTTTGCAAGTTTCTTATCAAAGGAAGAACCCTGGTCTGCCATGGTCTCCTTGGCCTGAAGGACCGGTGATGTTGTGTGATAATAATGGCAAAGAGCTATCGCAAGTGCATCAGTGGCATCATTGTATTTCTGCTCTACGTTTATGTCAAAGATATGTTTGACCATTGAGGCAACCTGTTCCTTTGATGCTGCACCCTTGCCGGTTATAGCAAGCTTTACGCTTCTCGGGGCATATTCATGAATTGGGATATCCTTCATGAGGGCCGCAGTTATTGCCGCTCCCTGAGCCCTTCCAAGTTTAAGCATTACCTGGGGGTTCTTGCCGTAGAACGGTGCTTCAACCGCCATTTCATCGGGAGTATATCTTTCAATCAGACGAGAAACTTCCTTTGTAATGGTTTGCAGAATGAGGAAATGGTCCTTGAGTTTCTTGAGATTGAGCACTCCCATTGTAACATATTCGGGCTTTGTATCAAAAATGGCAACAACCCCGTAACCAAGAATATTGGTTCCGGGGTCAATTCCCATTATTATCTTTCTGGCTCCTGCTATGGAAGCGTCAAGCATAACCAATCAATCTATGTATTCGAATCCTGTGTAAGGACGAAGTGCCTCAGGAATCCTTATACGGCCGTCTTCTGTCTGATTGTTCTCAATAAGAGCTGCAAGTATTCTTGGCAACGCCAGTGAACTTCCGTTGAGAGTATGAGCGAGCTGTGTCTTGCCGTTTTCATCCTTGTAACGGAGTTTGAGGCGGTTCGCCTGATAGGTTTCGAAGTTTGAAACCGAACTTACTTCAAGCCAACGTCCCTGTGCGGCTGAATAAACCTCGAAATCGTAAGTGATTGCAGATGTGAAACTCATATCGCCACCACACAGTCTGAGTATTCTGTAAGGAAGTTCCAGGCCCTTGACTATGGACTCAACATGGGCAACCATTGCATCAAGTGCGGCGTATGAATTCTCAGGAAGGCTGAGCTGTACTATCTCCACTTTGTCAAACTGATGCAGACGGTTCAAACCACGGACATCCTTGCCGTATGAACCTGCCTCACGGCGGAAACACTGTGAGTATGCTGTAAGCTTTACAGGGAAATCGCTCTTGGAAAGAATAACGTCTCTGTAAAGATTCGTTACAGGAACCTCGGCGGTAGGAATGAGGTAGAAATTGTCAAGACCTACGTGGTACATCTGTCCCTCCTTGTCAGGAAGCTGACCTGTGCCGAAACCGCTGGCCTCATTCACCATCAACGGTGGCTGGATTTCAAGATAGCCGGCCCTTGTGTTCATGTCAAGGAAATATGAAATGAGAGCTCTCTGTATCTTAGCTCCTTTCCCTTTGTAAACAGGGAAACCTGCGCCAGTTATCTTTACACCAAGGTCAAAATCAATGATGTCCAGACTCTTTGTCAATTCCCAATGAGGCTTAGGATTCTGTGGAAGCTTAGCCTCGGGACCTCCCATCTTAACAACAAGATTGTCCTCCGCTCCTTTTCCCTCAGGAACGATTGAACATGGAAGATTAGGAAGCAGAACAAGAGCATTGTTCATTCTCTGCTCGGCCTGAACCATTGATTCCTCTATTTCTCTGGTCCTGTCCTTGAGCGCAGCAACTTCTGCCTTGGCAGCCTCGGCAGCCTCTTTGTTGCCGGCTTTCATGAATGCGCCTATCTCCTTGGCCTTGGCGTTCTGCTGTGCCTTCAAAGCATCAACTTCTCCCTGCGCGTCCCTTCTTTTCTTATCTTCATCAAGGATGGTGGCAACTATTTCCTTTGCGTTGAAATTCTTTACAGCCAGACGCTCTATGACGAACTCGGGCTGCTCTCTCAAAAGTTTAAGTGTTAACATATATATGATGTATTTTTCTTGTTCAAAAAAAACAAGGAGCATCCTTTTCAAGGGACACTCCTATATTCTTTATTTACGCAGTCATTCCCTTGTTACTCAATAGGAAGAACCGAAACGTAAGACTTGCCCTGGGCTTTCTTCTTGAATGTAACTACACCATCTATCAAAGCATAGAGAGTGTGATCCCTGCCCATACCTACATTCTGGCCAGGATTGTGAACTGTACCTCTCTGCCTTACGATAATGTTGCCTGCCTTGGCAATCTGTCCGCCAAACAATTTAAGGCCTAACCTTTTGCTTTCTGATTCACGGCCGTTCTTGGAACTACCTACACCTTTTTTATGAGCCATAATACAAAAATTTAATTAAGCGATTGATTCAATCTCTATTTGGGTTAAACACTGACGGTGGCCGTTCTTCTTGTCAAATCCTTTTCTGCGGATTTTCTTGAATACAATCACCTTATTTCCTTTAAGATGCTCAAGAACTTTGGCATTTACAGCAGCGCCCTCAACATAAGGATTACCTACCTTAACGGCACCGTCATTGTCAACAAGAAGCACCTTCTCAAATTTGATGGAATCGCCAACAGCTGACTCACTCAAACGATGAACAAAAATCTTTTTGCCCGCTTCAACTTTAAATTGTTGTCCTGCAATATCTACAATTGCGTACATAAATAAATTTTTTATGGTTTTGACAGCAAGCGGCCACCATGCCTGCAGGCCAATGACACTTATAGGAGCTATACTGCCTTCTATCAATAATCCCGCAAATATAATCTTTTTTACAATCACGGCAAAAAATTTCCTTAATATTTGATCATTGCAACAACGCCGTCCATTGTAGTAACCAGCACGCGGTCCTTTCCTATAGGAAGTATCTGGTTTATAAGGGCAAACGATACTTTATGCTTCCATTTCAGACTACCGTCAGCTATGTTCACAGCAAATATGTTTCCCTTGTCTGTTGGTACGAAAAGCAAACCTTTTCCGCTCTTGCCTGTACCGGCCACCGTTGTCATTTCGGTTGGGGCAATCTCATAACCGAAACCAAGGTTCGCAGTCCAGACTTTTGAAGGGAATTTTGTCCTGGTATTGAAAGCCCATACTTCATCTTTCATAAGTTTCACGAAATACAAGCTCTTGTCAGGTGAAACTCCCAGTGACTCCCTGCCGCCATACTCCTTCCAAATTGCCTGTCCTGTCTTGGAATCAATATAATATGAATAACGCTCAGGGGTCACAATGATTATCCTATTGTCAACTTTTACAGGATAAACCGCTGCCGGAGACAGCATTCTGCTTCCCTGGGTGGACCAGCTCCATTGAAGCTTGCCAGTTGCGGTGCTCATTGAATAAAGAGTATTGGCCCAGTCACCTATTACCACCTGATAGTTGTCAACGTAAGGTCTTGCCTCAATGAAACCCTTGATATTTCCATAACGCCAGGCCAGGGAACCGTTGTTCAAGTTCAATGCCCTGAAAGAACCATCGGAGGCGCCAAAGAAAACCCTGCCGTTGAAAATCACCGGAGAGCCCAGCACAGACTTGTCACATTTATACTTCCATTTGAGTTTTCCGCTCTTGAGCTCCAATGCGTACATGTAGGTATCACAGCTTCCTATCACCACTGTTCCACCTGCGATAGCCGGAGTGGAGAAAATCTTGCCCTGCGTGGCAAACTCCCAGAGCACCTTTCCATTTTTGGCATCAAGTCCCTTGACTATGCCTTTTGTATTTGCATACACAACTATTGGTTTGCCGCCATTCTCGCTGTATGCCGCGCCGCAGCCAATATCATAATTATCCTCAAGAGTCCAGAGTTCCGTTACATCGGGGTACGCCTTGTTCATGTCCTTATTAGGACGTGGATATTTTTCATCGGTCCTGTAAGCAAGGCCGTTACTCAGCCTTACATTGTACCAAGGTTCCTTTGTCCTGCCCTCAACCTCAACTTTTTTACCATCCCTCAGAATAATTGAGGGAGCTATCCTTTCGCGGAAAGTCACATTGCTTCCTTTGACTGTAATGATATTGTAACCGGGACCGTCCTTGCCCACATTCTGGCTTGAACGGCCTATTGCACCCGGAATGCCTTCATACTCCATAGCCCTGTTCTGATGCCAGTGACCGTTGAGAACAAGCTGGGTGTTCATTTTCTTCAAACGGTCAATGACTGCAGTATAGTTGAGCATTGAAGTATCCATTGGATAATGGTTCACAAAGAAAACGGGCTCGTTGTCAGGTATTGCCTTTGCAAGTGAATCAAGGAAAAGCAGACCGTCACGCGAGTGCAGTGCAGGTGCCATTCTCATCTGAGGTCCGCAATTTGTTCCAACAAACCTTATTCCCTTATGCTTGAATGTGTATTTCTCATAACCGAACACGTTCAGGAATGAATTGCAACCGCTCTCGCTCCATTTGGCATCGTGATTGCCGGCAATGATCCAATATGGTTTGTTCAACTGATCGAACAGATTCTTTGCCAGCACCAGTTCCTTGTCCGCGCCGAAATCTGTAATATCTCCGGCAAAAAGCACGAATTCAATGTCAGGATTATTATTAATATCATCAATGCACGCCTGTGCGTCATTAACGCTGTTTGAACCAACGCTCAAATGAATATCAGAAAGATATGCAAAAGAAAAATCACCAATCTTCCCGCTCTGGGCATTGACACTAAAAGCAAAAACAAAAAAGAAAACGGTGGAAAGCAGAAATTTGTTTCTCATTATCATTGAAATTAATTTATTCAAAAACTGTTATGGTTATAGCCTTGCTATTTTCCAGCTGGTTATGGTGTGCCTTGCGCAGGTGAAGCGCACGCCAACCTTCACCTTCGGCCTCGGGTCCGCCATGTACGGCGCATCGTAGTGGTTCTTCTCTATCTGGGCAAGGGCCGAGCTGGCGGTACCCCTCATCTTGAACTCGAATATGTATATTGCATCCGGCAGCCACACAACCATGTCAACCCGGCCCTTGGCCTGCTTAACTTCTGTTTCAAGGTTCAGGCCCATTCCGTTGAAGAGTATGTAGAGGTCTCGCTGGTGCAGGGCCTCAAGCTTCTCTAGGTCCTCAAGAATCTCCTTTCCCTCGTACATGTAAGGCACGCCTGCAAGGAATGACTGGAGGGCTTTCATTGCCGCATCAGCATCGCCTTTTTTCAAGGCCCTGTTCATTGCGGCAACCATGTTCATCCGCTGGTCTGTGTTGAGAGGGGTGAGCCTCTTGAGCAGGTTCTCGAAAAGTCCCACGCGGACCTCCTCGTTAGGTATGCCAAGCACGTAACTGCCTGCATCCCTGTCATAGTCCTTTATTGTAAGGTACCCTGCCTGGTAGAGGAGCGGCAGGGCGCTGTCCATCTCCTGTATTGATGACTCGAAGGCCGATGCCGGCATGAGCTCCGTCCTGTTGAGCTTCAATATGTCCGTCC
>JAZRWT010000163.1:0-4307 GCA_045599845.1 Candidatus Egerieisoma sp.
CAAATCAGTAGGTGATGTAAATATAAAACATTATTTATTAACAACTTAAAAGAAGTAAGTATGAAGAGCCGTGTGACGGGAGACTGTCAAGCACGGTTCCGAGAGAAGGGAGGGGTGAAACTCCCCTCCGCTTACTCGACACAGATTTCTATGGCACAACAGGATCCAAAAATCATCTTTTCAATGAACGGTGTTGGAAAAGTTCTTCCGCACAACAACAAAGTAATACTCAAGGATATTTATCTTTCATTCTTCTACGGAGCCAAAATAGGCATAATAGGACTGAACGGAAGCGGTAAGTCCACGCTCATGAAAATCATAGCCGGAGTGGAGAAGTCATATAAAGGTGAAGTGGTGTTCGCACCGGGCTATTCTGTGGGATATCTTGAGCAGGAGCCTGTACTTGATGATTCCAAAACGGTCCGCGAAATAATCGAGGAGGGCGTTCAGGACATTGTTGACCTTCTTAAAGAATACGAGGAGATAAACAACAGGTTCATGGAGCCTATGGACGATGAACAGATGAACAGGCTCATTGAACGCCAGGGCGAGATTACTGATAAGATTGACGCATGCAACGGTTGGGAGCTTGATTCCAAACTTGAACGTGCAATGGATGCACTCATGTGCCCTGAGCCTGATGCTTCGGTTGCAACTCTGAGCGGCGGTGAACGCAGAAGGGTTGCGCTTTGCCGTCTTCTTCTCAAGGAACCTGACGTACTTCTTCTGGATGAGCCTACCAACCACCTTGACACTGAAAGCATACAATGGCTTGAAGCTCATCTTCAGCAATACAAGGGTACGGTGATTGCGGTTACCCATGACCGTTATTTCCTTGACAACGTTGCCGGCTGGATTCTTGAACTTGACCGCGGGGAAGGCATTCCGTGGAAAGGGAATTACTCTTCATGGCTAGAACAGAAGACCAAGCGCCTTGCATTGGAAGAAAAACAGGAAAGCAAGAGACGCAAGACTCTTGAGCGCGAACTTGAATGGGTGAGAATGGCACCAAAGGCAAGGCAGGCAAAATCAAAGGCCCGTTTGGGAGCATACGAGAAAATGCTCAATGAAGACGGAAAGCTGAAGGAGGAACGTCTGGAAATATTCATTCCTAACGGACCTAGGCTGGGCAGCAATGTAATAGAGGCCGTTGATGTAAAGAAAGGCTTCGGTGACAAGCTCCTGTTCGAAAATCTCAATTTCGCTCTCCCTCCTGCAGGTATTGTTGGCGTCATAGGACCTAATGGAGCAGGTAAGACTACACTTTTCCGCCTTATTATGGGATATGACACTCCCGATAGCGGAGATTTCAAAGTGGGACAGACAGTAAAACTCGCATATATAGACCAACAGCACAAGCAGATAGACCCTGATCTCACCGTTTATCAGACCATAGCCTCCAATTCTGAATATGTGCGTCTTGGCAACAGGGAAATTCCAGCAAGGACTTATGTCTCACGTTTCAATTTCAGTGGTGCGGACCAGGAGAAACTATGCGGCATTCTCAGTGGTGGTGAAAGGAACAGGTTGCATCTTGCGCTGGCATTGAAGGAGGAGGGCAATGTACTTCTTCTGGATGAGCCTACCAACGATGTTGATGTAAACACCATAAGAGCTCTTGAGGAAGGCTTGGAGAACTTTGCAGGCTGTGCTGTTGTAATATCACACGACCGATGGTTCCTTGACAGGATATGCACCCACATACTTGCCTTTGAGGGCGAAGGGAAGGTGTATTTCTTTGAAGGTTCCTATTCCGAATATGAGCAGAACAAGAAGGCCCGTTTGGGTAGTGCCGAGCCTAAGAAATTCAAGTACAAAAAGTTAGTGGAGTAAAAGTTTAATGCACCAATCATGAACGAAGAGGTAATCAGAATTGAAGGCATAAGGAAAATCTACACTATAGGCAGGGAAGAAGTGCGTGCGCTTGATGGTGTTGACCTTTCAATAAACAAGAATGAATATGTTGCCATCATGGGGCCTTCAGGCAGCGGGAAATCAACCATGATGAACATACTGGGTTGTCTTGACACGCCAAGTTCAGGCCAGTACATATTGAACGGCACAGACGTAAGCTGCATGGACGACAATGAACTTGCAGACGTGCGTGGCAAGGAAATAGGTTTTGTGTTCCAGTCATTCAATCTGCTTCCAAGATACAGTTCCCTTGAGAATGTTGAACTCCCTCTGATTTATCGTGGAGTTCCCAAAACTGAAAGGGAGGAGCTTGGACGTAAAGCCCTGGAGAATGTAGGCCTTGCAGACCGTATGGAACATAAGCCGAACGAACTTTCAGGCGGACAGCGCCAGAGGGTGGCAGTTGCCAGAGCGCTTATAAACCATCCTTCAATAATATTGGCAGACGAGCCAACGGGCAATCTCGATACCAAAACTTCAATTGACATAATGAGGCTTTTTGAGGAGATCTATCGCAGTGGAAATACAATAATAGTTGTGACCCACGAGGAGGATATTGCCCAGCATGCCCGCAGAATAATAAGGTTGCGTGACGGAAGAATTGAGTCAGACTCACCAAATCCGCATCCGGCAATGGAAGGACTTGAAATAAAATAAGATAGGAAATGAAAATATACACTAAGACAGGTGACAGGGGAACTACCTCGCTCGTAGGCGGTACAAGGGTTCCCAAATGCTGCACCAGAGTTGATGCCTACGGCGATGCCGATGAACTCATAAGCTGGCTTGGCCTCATTATTGCCGCCACACCGGATGAATTTGAAAACGAAAAGGCTTTCATCCTTGAAATCCAGAAGGAACTTATGGCGGTATCGGCTCATTTTGCCTGCGATGGTAAAGTTGCCAAACTGAAGGACCTTGATGCCTGCGCAGTTGAACTTCTTGAAAAGGAGATAGACAGGATGACTGCCGGAATTCCTGAACAGACAGCTTTCATTCTGCCAGGAGCGCCAAGATTCGCCGCTGCAGCCCATGTTGCGCGTACTGTGTGCCGCCGTTGTGAAAGGCACGCTTTGAAGATGTTGACAGAAATCAGGAAACGGCGCACAAATAAATTCAAGCATAATCCTGATACTTCTGAAATAAGTGCCACTGGAGAGAGCTATGAAGAATACAATATTGAGAACATATTGGTAGGAATTAAATATTTGAACCGCCTTTCAGACTATCTGTTCACCCTGGGACGCTATTTTACCAACAAAAGCGGTGGCCAGGATATAAACTGGATTCCATAGGTTTCTCATAGGCATAAAGCATCTGAAGTGTTTTTTTGCATAAATGCGAAACTTGAGTTATATAATATTTTGATAATAAGATTAAAAGCAATATCTTTGCCCACCTTTTTTCGGGAAGATCAGGAAGTTTTTTATTTTATTAATTTTAAACTGAACAGAAAATGTCTGTAAAAATCCGTTTGGCACGTCATGGCAAGAAAGGTTATGCTTTCTTCCATATCAATGCTACCGACAGCAGAGCACCACGTGATGGTCGCTACATTGAGAATCTGGGTTCATACAACCCTAACACCAACCCTGCAACCATAGTTCTCAACTTTGAGAGAGCTCTTTATTGGCTTTCAGTTGGTGCACAGCCTTCAACAACCTGCAGAAGAATCCTCTCTTACAAGGGTGTTCTTCTTAGAAAGCACCTCAACGAAGGTGTTGCAAAGGGTGCGCTCACACAGGAGCAGGCTGATGCAAAATTCAATGCCTGGATGATGGAGAAGGAGAACAAGATTTCTTCAAAGAAAACTTCTCTCATTCAGAGCGCAAACACAGCAAAGAAATCCGCTATTGAGGCTGAGTCCAAGGTTAACGTTGCAAGAGCTGAGGCTATTGCAAAGAGAAAGGCCGAGGAGCAGGCAGCAAAAGAGGCTGAAGCAGCAGCTAAGGCAGCTGAAGAGGCCGCAGCAGCTGCAGCAGCAGAGGCTCCTGCTGAAACACCGGCAGAGGCATAATTTCAGACTCGAAGTGAAAAACAACAATGAGGCTGGCTTTTTAGTCAGCCTCTATTTTTTACCCGGCGTTTTGATAATCTTCTGTCAGACATTTCAATGGCGCATATTTATCATATAATTTTGCACGCATTCCATAAATTGAATGTCTTTGGAATTCCGAGAATCTTATATCAATAGGTGTAATGCCATTATATATCCTGATTTTAGGAGAAAGCATACATTAAGGATATAATATATTTATATCGTATCCTTTCATATGATATTTAATCAAGTAAAGGATAGAGAATCCGATAGTTTCCATTCTAATGAACTACTTTTACGCAGAGGCAGGCAAAAGCGTGACGTTATGTTTTCTTGCAAGTCTTTCAAGCAAAGC
>JAZRWT010000164.1:0-6283 GCA_045599845.1 Candidatus Egerieisoma sp.
AGGCTTATTTTTCTCTTATCAGAATGGTTTTCAAGGGCGGTTGGCTCATGATACCGCTTTTTATTCTGTCAATAGCAACAATCTATATCTTTGCTCAGAAGTGGTGGGCATACAGGAAACTTGATGAGGCAACATTGCATCTGCTTAGAAGGGTGGGCAAACTGATTGAAAACGGCGAATTCGCGAATGCCGCAATAGAATGCCAGAACAGCAGTACACCTGCGGCAAGAGTGATTGAGAAGGGCATTGACAAATCAGACCGTCCGGCATCTGAGATACAGAACGCAATGGAGAATGTTGCCAGTATGGAAATAGCCAAACTTGAAAAAGGCCTGCCTTATCTGGCCACCATATCGGGAGGTGCGCCTATGATAGGATTCCTTGGTACTGTAATGGGAATGATACAGGCATTCTTCAATATGGCCCAGGCCGGTGCCAATGTTGACATCACCCTGCTTTCAGGCGGTATTTATACAGCCATGGTTACAACAGTTGCTGGTTTGATAGTGGGTATTCTGGCCTATTTCGGGTACAACTACCTTACAACCCGGGTCAGCGACATGGTTTCCAAACTCGAACGTATAACAATTGATTTTATTGACACCTTACACAATTAAGACATGGCAATAAGGCAGAAGACAAAGATAAGCGCATCTTTCAGCATGTCCTCAATGACGGACATTGTATTCCTTTTGCTTATCTTCTTTCTGGTAACATCAACCCTTGTGAATCCAAATGCATTGAAGCTCCTTCTGCCAAAGAGCACAAATCAGATTCAGGACAAACAGCAGGTTTCGGTATCAATCAAGCATCACTTGGAAAGCAACACTTTCACTTATCACATAAACGGTAATGTAACACCTGTTTCCTGGGGAGAAATAGAGGGCCTGCTTCAATCGATGCTTGACAACGAGGAAGACCCTTCATTCTCAATTTATTCTGACAGGAGCGTTCCGGTTGAGGAAGTTGTGAACCTTATGAACATTGCCAAAAGAAACAAGTACAAAGTGGTTCTTGCCACTTCACCTGAATAAACAATAAAAGATTCTGATTATGGAGAAAGGTGGAAAAATGTCTCTGAGGACTCTGTTTCCTCCGGTGTTGAGGGAGAATATCAGCGTTGCATTCAGTTCAGTGAAGAGCAACAAGTTGCGCTCTGCGCTTACAATCCTTATCATAGCAATAGGAATAACATCGCTTGTGGGCGTGCTTACTGCAACAGAAGCGCTCAAGACAGAAGTCAATTCCACGTTCAGCAAAGCAGGTACCAATAATTTCAGCATCAGCGGCAGCAATTTCAGGAAAGGCGAGCAGGAAAGAAGGACGCGTGTTCTCAATTCATGGCAGATAAGCTGGCAGCAGGCCTCAATGTTCAAGGAAGCCTATATGGCCTCCGGCAATGGAGAGGTATCCATCTGGACCAGTGTGAACGATATGGGCACGCTAAAGAGCGGTTCGGCTTCCACCACGCCCAATATAAGAGTTTGCGCGGTTGACGCTTCGTATCTCAAATGCAATTCTATAGATCTCAGTTCCGGAAGGAACTTCCTGGCTTCAGAAATATCTTCCGGCTCATTCGTGTGCATAATAGGAAGCTCAGTGGCCAGTCAGTTGTTCAATAGAGAAAATCCTGTTGGCAAGCTTGTTGACTTAAGCGGCAGGAAATATCAGATTATTGGCGTGATGGCTTCTCAGGGAAACACAATGGGCGGCAGCAGCGATACCAGAATGCTTATTGGAATGTCAAATGCCAGAGCATCTTTCTCAATGGATTCCCGCAGTTATGTGATTCAGGTCAGCCTGAATCCCAACGCCGATTTCAATATGGAGCAGGATTTCGCAAAAAAACTGTTCAGGATGGCAAGGCGTCTGGGACCTGCTGACGAAGACGATTTTTCAATGAACAGCAGCAAGAGCATGATGGAGGAACTTGGTTCTGTAATGGGCAGCATTACGCTCATTGCCGCAGTGATAGGACTGATAACAATACTGGGCGCAGCAGTTGGACTTATGAACATAATGCTTGTGAGCGTGAAGGAACGTACCGCGGAGATAGGAACAAGAAAGGCACTTGGTGCATCCGCTGCAAGGATACGTCAGCAGTTCCTTTTTGAATCAGTTGTGATAAGCCAGCTCGGTTGCATTCTGGGTATAATTTTCGGCGTTCTTATAGGAAATGTTGTAGCAATGGTGATGCAGGCAGGTTTCATCATGCCTTGGATATGGATAATAGGTGCCATTCTGCTTTGCGTACTGGTTGGCATAGCTTCCGGTTATGTTCCGGCAAGCAAGGCCGCGGCGCTGGATCCTATTGAGGCGCTGCGTTACGAGTAAATACCATGAATGCTATATGCCGGAATCCAGAAGATGAACATCAATTGACAGCTATTGGAATATTTATGAAACAAATTCAGTACAACGGAACCAATTATGCTGAAATAAAGAACTTTGCCGGCGATGCTGTTCTTGCACCTTATTTCTGCATGGGCTTCAATATGCTCAGTCTCAATACAAAGGAAGGTTTCGTAACCGTGAATGAGGGTGACTGGATTCTTCAGGACGCCAACGGAGAGTTCAGCGTTTCATATTCAAAGAAAGAATAACAAAGCTAACGAAACAGGCAAATACCATTGATATCTATGTTACAGGCAATTTTATCACTTCCTATCTTGTTGATTCATTTCATTATTACCAGTCCAGGGGAAGATGCTTCCAGACAGGTGAACGTAAACTGGCATTCAAGCGAGCCGGGTGCCTATCTTCAGCTTGTCAAAGTTTCAGGGAACAAAAATACCGCAACTGGCCTGCTTGAGGCGGATACGGATGGTAATTCATGGGGCTTTCCGGATTCTGAAACCATAGCAGTAAAAGCAGAGGAAAAACTGTGGTCTTATCCAAAGGGGGATTCTCTGTTCCAGCAGCAGAGGTATGTCTGTTCGGTATCGCTGGATAATCTGGAACCCGGGACGGATTACCGTTACAGGATTATTGCAGGGAAGGATACCAGCGAGGTCTGCTCTTTCACAACTGCCAGCGGGGCAAGAAAATGGAACTTTCTTGCCTATGCGGATTTTCAGCATGCCTTCAATGAGCAGGCTCACAGGATAATTGCCAAAGGTCTGGAATTGAGCGCAAATCTGAATGAGGGGACATCCAAGGACAGAGCAGGGAGAATTGCTCCTCTTGTTATTTGCAGCGGCGATATGATTGACACTGGTGCAAATGAGGAATCGTGGAGATGGATTCTGGGTACGCCGTTTTTCCATAAGTTCATTTATGCATCGGCTCCAGGTGACCATGAGTTCTGGGGCGTGAAGCCTGCCGGCGAAAAGCATATCCCCCAGATGGAAACGCCTGCAACATACAACGCAATTTTCAACAACCCAAAGAACGGCGTTGAGGTTTATAAGAATTCAAACTACTATTTCTATTACAACAATGTGCTGTTCGTGGCGCTGACTCTGGGCGATTCGAACACTTTCCTCTGCGGCAACTTCATTCTGGAGGCCGAGTGGTTCCGCAAGACAATCCTTCCGCTGAAAGGAACCTATGATTACCTGGTTGTCTTCGGGCACAAGTCCGTTTTCGGCTCCTACAAGGAGGACAGGGGAGTCCGCAAGTACCTTTCCCCAATCTGGTACCCTGTTTTCACGGAGGCCGGAGTGGACCTTGTGGTGAGCGGACACGACCACATGTATTCCAGAACCTATCCCCTTGAAAATGACTGCGTTTCTTCCACCGGCGATGGTACATACTATCTTGATCTGGGCTCTTCAGGAAACAAGTACCGTGAGCCTGATGAGGGCCTCTACAGCGATGGACTGCACGCAAAGGTCCTGAACCTGAAGGCTGAGCCGCAGACACTAGGTGCATCCGTTTCGGTAAATAAAAGGAAAATGGAAGTGCGCGTGTTCAATCTGAATGGCGAAACCGTTGACTCGTTCACCATTCCCCGCAAGCGCAGGTAATGTTATATTCCTGCATTAACGAATAGAATGTCTCCGGCTTGTATTTCAGTTTTTCCGTCAGGTATTATTGATTGCTCATTGCGGAGAATCATTATTATCTGACCATTATTTCCAGCAGTGTACTCGGAAATGATTCTGCCTTTCCATTTGCTGTTACTGTCAATTTCTTTTTGAATTATACGCAATTCCTTGTCGCTTGAGTAGGACTGTGAACAGAAGATGACAATGTCACCGGCATGGAGTCTTGTATTTCCATCGGGTACTATTCTGATTTTAGTTCCGGGTTCGTCTATGGATGGCTTTACCACACGGCAGATCAATAAACCTTTAGGCAATTTGGTTTCCTTGATCATGATGCCGTCCCAATTGCTGCCTGGTTCAATTTCAAGTCTTCCGAACTGAAGTGTTGTTTCATTTTCAAAATCACTGAAAGACTTCATAACATCATTTCCGGTATCAATCATGCCCAGTTTCCTTGCAACTTTTGGAATGAGTGTCCCTTCAATGCCAATTGAAATGAGGACAATGCAGAACACAGTGCTGAATATATCGTTTTCAAGATTTATACAACCAGCGCTTGCAATTATTGCGAATACAATGGATGATGCACCTCTCAATCCGGCGAAATTTATCAGGCATAGCTGATTCCAGGAATATTTCTTGAAAGGGCGGAGAATCGCTCTGACTGCTATGGGCCTTGCTGCAATCAGTAGTGCTGCGGCTATTGCCAATGCAGGGAATAAGGCATCCCATAATTCCTGAGGCCTGGCAAGCAGACCAAGCATAAAGAAAATAATCATTTGCATCAGCCCGTTTATTCCATCAAAGAATCCAACAAGTTTTTTCCTTCCCGGGAATGTGCTGTTTCCCATAATTATGCCAACTATGTACGCACTTAAGTATCCATTACCGCCTAGGACGTCAGGAAGGGAATAAGAGACGATGGCTATTGAGAAAACCATGAGCGAATCAAATCCGGATGTTGGAAATGGCATTCGTCTCATTAATAATATACCTGCACGGGCAATAAGCAAACCGCATATGGCACCAATTATTATTTGTGCAAATATCATCCATACTATATGTCCTGGTTCTGCATTCCCGTTTATAACTGAAATCATTACGGTTGTAAGCATGAATGCAGCAGGGTCATTTGAGCCGCTTTCAACTTCCAGTATTGGAGTTGTGTTGTTTTTGAGCGCAAGTTTGTTGTTCCTTAGTATTGAAAAAACCGAGGCCGCATCCGTGGAACTGACAACTGACCCTAGCAGGAGGCTTTCCAGCCAGTTCCATCCAAAAGCATAATGGCAGAACAGACCTGTAAGGAAAGCTGTTGCGAAAACACCCAACGATGCCAATAGAGCGGACTCGGAAACAACACTTTTCGCATTTTTCCATCTTGTGCCGAAGCCTCCGTAAAACATTATGAAAATCAAGGCAACCGTACAAACATCGGAAGCATAGTTCCTATCATCCAGATAAATTGGAATGTGACCTATATTGCCGCATGCAATGCCGAATACAATGAATGCCAGCAGCATTGGCAATCCTTTTTTTGTTGAGGCGCTGTTCAGGAGTACACAAATGAAAATTATGATACCAAGTATCAGTACAGCGGCACTCAGTCCTGCTCCGTTGGCTATGGATGTCATGATATCAGACCATTAAATTGTATTTGGTAAGGGTGTTGAACTTGTCTTTACTGATTTGCGACAATTCGCACTGTGGCTGGCAGATACCTGAAGAAAAGTCGAACAGTTGAGCATACATATTGGATTTGTTTTTATGATAGTACACCTCCAGTAGCAGACCGCCCTGCCTTGCCGGATTGATGTCAAGTGTATCTGACCTTCCTTCTATGTAATCTGCAATCTGTGCTTTGCATTCCTGTGGCAGCATGTAATCCTTGAGTGAAAACATTCCTTTCTTGCCCGGCAGTCTGTAACCCGTTTTGAGAAATGGCAGAATGCACAGGCCAGTGAGAATTATGCAAACTCCCAGTCCTGAAAGAGATGGAATAATGATTGAAAGGATGATGCCTGCTGCAATTATTCCCAAGCTGACAGCAAGGTCAGTGAATTTATATACGTGTTTTGCTTTGATAGTATTCATGTCTTTTGTTGCGCAAGTGCTTTGTTTTGTTGAAAATACCTTGGACCGTGCGCCACTTGCGTAACTTTCCTGTTCGCACAATCCGGGGTTTGTAACGTTGAAAGGATGCAAAGGTCATTGAATCTGTTAGGAATGATGAAAAACAAGTTGGAAAGATTTTTGAAAAATTACCAAGCTGTTTTTTGCGAATGACTTAGCATTGA
>JAZRWT010000165.1:0-16009 GCA_045599845.1 Candidatus Egerieisoma sp.
AAAAAAGTGCAGGATGTGGAGATTCTGCGCAGTCCGGGCGGTGAACGTGTTGTGAATCTTTACGGAAACCTTTCCCAGAACGGGTGCTATCTCTGCATAAATTCCGCAGGAGACTACATGAGCAGCCCGGCGGCCACGGTAATCTTCAATTGCAAGGACTGCTCATACACAGTATATGACTTCCCAAGTACTTACAACACTGCCACCATCGACGGCAATTTCTTCTCAGTAGGTTCGGATTTCTCATACGAAACCTACGAGTACCAGTACTTTTACACCACGATAGATCCGCTGAGCGGTGAGGTTCACTCCGGCTATCTGCTGCCAGGCAGTCTGGTATCAGGTTCCGATGTTGAGGAAGTACTGGCTAAGATGGACAATCCTTATTGCGTTTATCAGAACCCTTACACAGGTCATCTGTACGTAACTGATGCAGGCTCGTTCGCTTCTGCCGGCAAAGTATATGAATTTGACGAGGAAGGACATCAGCTGGGCGAACCCTTGAAATGCTATATCTGTCCAGGTCATATGATAGCAATACCTTAGTCAACCTGATAGCTTAGAACGAGTCTTCGGGTACCGTCTGGATTGACTGATATTTCAACCTTGTTGCTGTCTTCAGGGAGTATGCTCTCAATTTTTTCAGACCACTCTATGAAGCAGAGACCATTGCCGCCGAAGTATTCCTCAATGCCAATGTCGTAGGCTTCCTTTATGGATTTTATTCTGTAGAAGTCAAAGTGGTATATCGGGAATCCTTTGGCGCTTTGGTATTCGTTCACTATTGTGAATGTAGGGCTGTTGACATCGTCCTGTGCTCCGAGAACGCTGCAGAGAGCTTTTATGAAAGTTGTTTTTCCTGCTCCCATTTTGCCGAAAAAGGCGAATATGTTGCTCTGTGAGGTACAGGATGATACATAATCAATAAACTCCTGCGCGCAGGAGTTTATTTCATTCAGTGATTTTATTTCAAAAGTCTTTACGTTCTGCTTCATTTTAGAATCCGCTTATTCTTCAGTTGTGGAATAAACTATTTCAACGCTAGGCTTTCTTGCTGCTTTGAGACCGTTTATCACGCATTGAACTTGGGTGAAACTATCGGTGGAAGTGGTGGTTGAGCCTGTACTTGAATCTGTTATCTCAATATATGGTGCAAGCCAGATGTCAAACTCACTGTCTGCCTCTATTTCCTTGGCACTTTTTCTTACAAATGCCTGGAAAGTGGAGGTCATGTCAAAGATATATGCTTTGTTCTGCCTGTCAAGGTCACCCATAGGATTGTTTGTGGAACTGTAGTCATCAAGAGGGTAGTAATACTTGTATTTCTTTGACTCACTGGTGTACACCCTATGCATTGGAAACAGGTTCTTGGGGAAAGAATATTTCAGGATGTCCTCATCTTCAGGCATGTCAAGAGGAATGCTCACTCTGGCCCTTGCAATCAATACGTTCTTTGACTCCATACCCTTGGACCTCATCCATTTGTCAATGTATGCTTTCAGTTTGTTCCTGTCTATGAACGGAAGTATTCCGCCGCAGCCCTGTACTGGCACAGTTTCAACCTGCTCATTGTCATTTTCAAGATGTTTGCTTTCAAAGGAAGATGAGTTGAGCGCATAATAGTCACCTGCATACAGAACAATGCTGGAGTCTCTTCTTCCAAGATTGGGCGCCCAGGTTGGAATGAAAGTGTATTTCATATATATGGCCGCTTCCGTTTGATTGAACAGAGTTATCCGTCCGCCTTTGTCATTGTCTGCGGATGAAGAGGCGCATTTTATATATAATCCCTTATGGTTACGCAGGAAATATGACAGGGTATCCAGTTCCTGTCTTGTTGCATTGAGGTATTCCTGACCTATCGATGGATCCAGCTGCACCCTCAGTGTATCCTCTCCCAAGTAAGTCACAGGCCCGTAAATGTTCATCTTCTCCTCACTGTAGTCAGAACGGCGCAATGAATTGTTGTAAACTACATTTGAGTCAATGCCTGTTTTCATTCTGTAAACGTTAATGGTCTGGGATACGTATTCCTGATCCTCTTTAAGCACAATCTTGTTGGAAATCAGATTGGTTGAAGTTTCTGTCATGCTGGCAACAGGAATTTCCAGATGAAGGCTTACAATCCGGGGATCCTGACCGAAGGAAAGACCTGGCGTTGAAGGACAGAATTCAAGGGAAGCGGAGAAATCGGATTTGCCGTATTCCTGTGATTTGAGTTCACCCAGGGCCATGAAAACAGATGAGACAGCTTGAATGCTGTCCGCCATTCTGCACTGTAAAGGAATTTCAATCGTATCAGAATGCACTTTCATCACTTGATCCTTGGGAATGAAATCATATCCAAGGGATTTGTCCTGTGTAATGCAACTGCTGAATATGGCAGCGAAAGACAGCATGGCGGCGGTCATTCGGAAAATGCTCATCTTACTCTTCATCTGTTCCTAAGATAGAATCAAAAAATCGGGTATACTCAATGACGTATTCCTTTTCTTCCGGACCTATTTCCTTGTATGGAAGTACTGGAAGGGAGGAATCAATTATGGCTTTTTCAATGTCTGAATGCAAGGTGCTGCTTCCGTAAATGATTCCGTCTGAATACTGTATAGCCAACTTAGCAAGATTTATGCCATTGGCCTGTTCCATTTTATCAATATCCTTGTTCTTTATTCCGGGTATCAATATCTTGGACTTGAAATCCTGCTCTAACTTGAATGAAGGGTCTTCATCGTAAATCGAGAGAATGATTTTGCTCTCGGAAAATATGGGATCGTTCTTATATGCTTTCTTCAGATATAGCGGAAGCAGATGTGACAGCCAGCCGTTGCAATGTATGATGTCCGGTTTCCATCTGAGTTTCTTAACGGTTTCAAGGACACCGCAGGCAAAGAATACCGCTCTTTGTCCATTGTCTTCAAAGAATTTTCCGTCTGCATCATAGTACATGAACTTCCTGCGGAAATAGTCCTCGTTGTCTATGAAATAAACCTGCATTCTGGCTGCGGTTATAGAAGCCACTTTTATTACAAGAGGACGATCTATGTCATTAACAACAATATTGAGCCCTGAAAGACGGATAACTTCGTGAAGCTGGTTCCTCCTTTCATTTATGCATCCATATCTTGGCATGAAAGAGCGGATTTCCTTACCTTGTTCAAGTATACCCTGAGGCAGGTATCTGCCTATTATGCTCTGCTGGGTCTGCTGAACGTACGGCATTATTTCCGAGTTTACAAACAATACTCTTTTAGGCTCTTTCATAACACAATATTTTACAACGCAAATATAATAAAAAATTTTTAACAATTTTTTATTAGCCTTTTTTATATATATCTTTGAAATTTGATATGTCAATTTCGCAAAGCAATATTATTGGTAAAAGGATTGTAAAATCATACTTGTCCTCGATTGTGAGCATAAGCATGGTGCTTCTCATTGCCGGCTTTTTTGCGCTTCTTTTTGTAAATGCCCAATCAGTGAGCAATTATTTCAAAGAGAATGTGAGAATATCAGTAATACTCAAATCCAACATAGAACAGGAACCTGCAAGACATTTCTATGACAGCTTGAGCAGGCTTCCCTATATAAAAGCGGCTGATTTCATATCAAAGGAGGAGGGTACCCTGCAAATGGAGGAAATGCTCGGTTCCGATTTCCTGGAAATATTTCAAAGCAATCCTATCCCTGTATCAATTGATTTGCGGGTTGACGCCGCACATTTCAACAAAGACAGCATAGAGGCAATAAGCAGCAGACTTGAATTGAGGCCCTGTGTTGACGAGGTTGTTTACAAGAACTCTGTTGTGGAAGCCATAAACGAGAATATTGAAAAAGCGGCCTTTGTTATGCTTGCATTCATATTGGTGCTGCTGTTCCTTGCTTTGGTGCTCATCAACAATACCGTGAGGCTCAATATTTACGCCAAAAGGTTTTCAATATATACAATGCGCCTTGTGGGAGCCAGGAATTCATACATAAGAAAACCTTTCATCTGGAAGGCCGTGCTGCAGGGTCTGGTTTCAGGGCTTATTGCAGATTCAGTACTTATTGCATTGCTGCTGTACATGGAGCGCAATTATTCAAGAATTTTCAGTGCTTTGTCCGCAAGTCTGAGCGCATATGTTCTTGTTGGGGTTGTTGTTTGCGGCATTCTTATATGTGTGCTTTGCACATTTTTTGTAGTGGGGAAAATGTCATCAATGGATAACGATGATTTATACGTATAATCTTAAAAGTGTATGGAGAAATCAAAAGATAAAATTCAGAAGGAGAACAATTCGGAAGGAATGGCCCTTCCATTGAGAAACCTCAAGTTGATTGTTGCAGGCTTTATTGTTCTTGTGATAGGATATGCTCTCATGACAGGTGGAGGCACCGATAATCCTGAAGAGTTCAGTTGGGATATGTTCAGTTTCAGGAGGCTTGTTCTCGCTCCTGTTATCATTCTGGCAGGAATTGTGCTGGAAATCATAGCAACGGTTAAAATTTTCAAAAAGGATAAATAGGACATGGACAGTTTACAGGCATTGATTCTTGGATTGATACAGGGACTTACGGAATTCCTTCCGGTGAGCAGCAGCGGGCATCTTACAATAGGCAAGGCTTTGTTCGGACTTGAAACGGGTGAACTTTCTTTTGAGGTGGCCGTTCATGCAGCAACGGTGTTGGCAACGATAATTGCTTTCAGAAAGGAAATTGCAGACTTGATTTGCGGTCTGTTCAAATTCAAATACAATTCACAAACGGACTATATTGCAAAGATCATCGTTTCTATGATACCTGTTGGAATTGTAGGGGTATTCTTCAAGGATGCGGTAGAGGAAGTGTTCGGGGAAGGAGTGGCTGTTGTTGGAATAATGCTTGCAGTTACTGCAGCATTGCTTTGCATAAGTGAACTGTCAATGCGGGCCGCTGCAAGAAAAATGGGAGAACAGAAGACATCTGAAGGTAAGGAAATAGGTTTCAAGGAAGCGCTCATAATAGGATGCGCACAGGCAATAGCGGTGCTTCCGGGCCTTTCAAGGAGCGGCAGCACCATTGCAACCGGTCTTATCCTTGGCGTAAGGAAATCGGAGGTTGCCAAATTCTCTTTCCTTATGGTTATAGTTCCTATTCTCGGCGAGGCCTTCCTTGATCTTGTTGGCGGAGATTTCAGCGCATCTTCAGTAGGAACAATGCCGCTTGCCATAGGGTTCGCAGCTGCTTTTGTAAGTGGATATGCTGCTTGCAAATGGATGATAAGCATAGTGCGCAAGGCTCATCTATGGGGATTTGCAATATACTGTGCCATTGTTGGTTCCGCTTGCATTATCAGTTCAATTCTGTAATTGGAATTTCTTATGGAGAGGCAGGAAGAACTCTATTATTTCCTTTCTGATGTACATCTCGGATTGAGATACGGCAATTGGCAGGAGCGCGAAAAATATTTCGCCGATTTTCTGCTTGCCTTTCCTGCACAGACAAAGGAACTGTTCCTCCTTGGCGATATCTTTGATTTCTGGTACGAATATGAGCACGTGATACCCTGTGGATACACGCGTACTCTCGGGGCATTCGCCGCTTTGCGTGACCGCGGGGTCAAGATTCATTTCTTCAATGGGAATCACGATATTTGGACATACCGCTATTTCCAGGATGAACTCGGTTTCATAATGGAGCCCCAACCATCGCAGTACAATATTTGTGGGAAAAGCTTTGTCCTGGGGCACGGCGATGATGTTGAGAAGAAGGACAGGGGATATCAGATTCTCCAGTGGATTTTCAAGAGCAGGTTCATACAGTTTCTTTTCAGCATGCTCCACCCATGGATTGCCTTCAGTTTCGGCTTGAGCTGGAGCAAGCACAACCGCCTTGCAAAGTCCAACAATTCATATACTTTCAACTGCTCCAAGGAACCTCTCTACAAGTTCTGCGTGAACTATGCTGAAAGCCATGGCGCTCCTGACAACTTCATCTTCGGTCATTTCCACTCACCTACGGATCTGGTTATGCCTGAATGCGCTTCACGCTTCATCATACTTGGAGACTGGATTCACAATCCTTCCTACATAGTTTTCAACGGTAAGGACCTGAAATACGAGCGCCTGAAATAATTTCCTGTTTTACACGGCGATAGTGTGCCAAATTCATATAACGAAAAAAGGTGACCGTGCGGCCACCTTTTTTCGTTTTAGTGCATAATCTATTCAACTGTGCTGATTTCCTTTGGGTTTGGCCCCCAGGTATTGACACCTGGCTTGCTGTCCCTGATGAACCAGATAATGAGGATGATTCCGCCAACTACAGGTACAAGTATCAGAAAATACCACCAGCCACTTTTGCCAATGTCATGCAGTCTTCGTACGCCAACGGCTATTGATGGGATAATGACGGCAATGCCCCATATCCAATTGACAACAGGTATTATACCTATGATGAAACATACAAGACACATCCACCAGTATTCGCTTCTTCTTGAGCGGCCGTGGAAATTGATGTAGTTGTTGAAGAACGATGTAATAGCTTCCAATATGCCCATAATGATTGATATTAAGAGGTTTATAATTATTTCTTGATCAGTCCTTGTTTTTCCATCAAAGCTTCAGGCTGAGGATCGCGGCCGCGGAAATTGCGGTAAAGTATGTCAGCATCCTGAATGTCGCCCTTTGAAAGGATGCAGTCACGGAACCTGCCTGAAATCTCTTTGTTGAAAATACCGTTCTCCTTGAACAGCTGGAAAGCATCAGCCTCAAGAACCTCCGCCCATTTGTATGAATAGTAACCTGCTGAATAGCCGCCGGCAAAAATATGGGAGAAAGTTGGTGAAGTTGCTGTGCCCTCTATCTTTGGCATTATTATGGTGTTTTTCCTTGCGTTTGCTTCAAAAGTGATTACATCTTCAGAAGGAGTCCGGGTGCAAGTGTGCCAAGCCATGTCTATTAGTCCATATTCCAGCTGACGCAACTGAGAATATCCGGCAAGATAATTCTTTGATTCAACAATCTTGTCAATGTATTCCTGAGGAATTGCTTCACCGGTCTGGTAGTGTTTTGCAAAAGTCTGGAGGTATTCTGGCTCGTAAGCCCAGTTCTCCATAATCTGTGAAGGAAGTTCAACAAAGTCCCTTGCCACGCTGGTGCCGTTGAGGCTTTCGTATTTGCCTTCTGCAAGCATTCCGTGGAGTGCATGGCCGAACTCATGGAGCAAAGTTGTCACTTCATCGAAAGTAAGGAGTGAAGGCTCGGTTTCAGTAGGCTTTGTGAAGTTCATCACAATTGATATGAAAGGTCTCTGCTCCTTGCCATCCTTGGAGAAAGACTGACCGCGGAACTCTGTCATCCATGCTCCGCCTCTCTTGCTTGCCCTTGGATAAAAATCAGTATATAGAACGGCCATGTGACGTCCGTTGGCATCGCTTACGTCAAATACTTCCACATCAGGATGGTATCCTGGAATTTCAGGAGCAGGAGCGAACTTGAGTCCGTAAAGTGAGTCCGCAAGAGCAAAAACAGCATTCCTTACGTTATCAAGCTTGAAGTAAGGTTTTAGCATTTCATCATTGATTGAGAATTTCTCATTCTTGAGTTTCTCTGAATAGTATGCAAAATCCCAAGGCATCAACTGGCCTTCCTGAGTCTTGTTCATATAAGCGTGTATCTCGGCAATCTCAGCTTTTGCAAAAGGGTAAGTCTGTTCTGTAAGATTCTGGAGGAACTTTTCAACGGTCTCTCTGTTCTTGGCCATTTTGTTTTCCAGAGTACGGTCCGCATGTGTAGGATAACCAAGAAGATTGGCAGCCTTGATTCTCAGATCAACAATGGTCTTTATATTATCTTCATTGCTGAATTCTCCGCTTACCGCCTTTGTTGAAGCTGCCATCCACAATTCCTGCTTGCGCTCCCTGTTCGTGCTGTATTTCATGAATGGAGACATGCTTGGCTGCTGAAGGGTGAAGACCCAACCTTCAAGATTCCTTTCCTTGGCTTCAGAAGCCGCAGCACTCTTTACGAAATCAGGCAGTTCATCTATCTCTGTGGAGTCAGTGATATGCATTATGTATGCATTGGTTGCGCTGAGAGCATTCTTGCTGTATTTGAGACTTGCAAGAGACAACTCTTCATTTATCTTGGCAAATTCCTCCTTCTTGTCTGCGGGAAGATTAGCTCCGTTTCTCTCATATCCCTTATAGGTTTCTTCAAGAAGTCTTGCGTCCTCCATATTGAGGTCAAGGTTGTCACGCATCTCCCATATTGTCTTGACTTTCTGGAACAGAGTGTCATTGAGAGAAGTGTACATTTCGAATTTTGTAAGATCCGGAGTAATGTCTTCAGCTATCTGTTCAAGTTCATCATTGGTATCAGCCTCCTTGACATTGTACATTATGTTGAGGATTCTGTTCAAATCTTCTCCAGCATAATTGAGAGCCAGAATAGTGTTTTCAAATGTTGGCTCATCCTGATTGTCAATAATAGCCTTTACGTCTGAATATGCCCTTTCAAGTGCAACTTCAATTGCCGGTTTGTAATGTTCGGTTTTTATGCGGTCAAACTGAGGAGCTCCATACTTGATGTCCGACTCCTCCAACAAAGGATTATTCATTTCATTATTGTTGCATGCAGCAAACAGTAGTACTGCCGCTGAAACTGCCAGTATTCTTGCAACTTGTTTCATATTATCTGTATTTCGTTTTGTTTAATGTGTTCCTGCCTGAAAATGACTACCATACCTGTATTACAAGGTATCTGGTCTGCTCCCAGAATTCTTGAGGATTTGAAATATGTACCAGAATATCGCCACCTTCATCAACAAGCTGATAACTGTCAGCCGGATGTTTTGAGATGACTTTTGCCTTTTGGGCATTTGTGTTGATTTCCGTTATGTTCCTTAAATCTATCTTTACAAAATTATCCTTGTTGACATTGCCGGTTATCTGTATCTTGGAAAGGAATCCTCCTTTAACTATGCCGGCATCCTTGAGTTCCGCCTTGGTGCCCACAACATAATATACAGTATTCATTTCCTCATCCTGATTTGCTAACTGACTCTTGAGAACCTGGCTTTCATTATTCAAATTCTGTATATCTGTTTCAAGATTGGATACTTTGTTGCCAAGATTTGAAATCTGCTGCTGCTGGTCAGAGATGATAATATCTTTCTGTGCAATCTCCTTTTGGAGTGCGGCTATTGTTTCGGATTGCTCTGATATCTGCTTCTGAAGGGCTGCCAGCCTTTTCTTATATTGTGCGGACTGGTATTTATTCTCCTGTTTGAGTTTTTCAATTTGCTGCTGATATGTTGAAATGGCCTGCTGAATCACATCTATATCATTCATTATCTGGTCTTTCTTGGAAGCTGTAACATTCATGCCATCGCCATTTGTCTGCATAGCAATGATATTTTCGCTTTCCCTGATGCTTGCCAGTCCGTCTTCTATTCCATTAAGGATGGCAAATACTTCATCTATTTCCTTATCCTGATCAGCTTTTGCGGTCATAAGGGAATCGCACTGAGCTTGAAGGGCTTTGTACTTTGATGAACTTTCAACGCAACTTACCATAATTGCAGAAGTTGCAATAGCCAGAATGGCTATAAAAAATAATTTCTTCATGGTTGTTATGATATTATAGTTTGTTTTATTTCAAATCCAGTTGAAAAAATAAGCATAATTATCAGAAAATAAACTATAAAGATACTATTTTTTTATAAAATCGTCATTCAAAAAATCCATTTTACATTCAAAACTTCATTTATACGTATATAAACGTTTATACATGTTTAATACACGATTTTTAACAAACTTAAATCTTTCCTTTGCCAAAGCTTTAAGGCTTGGAATTTATTCGTTAACTAAAAACAGATTGTTATGGAAAAATCAGTGAACAAAGTTGAATTGAAGGGGATTGTAGGCATGGATCCAAAGATTACGGTAATCGAAGGCAAGGGGCGCGTTGCAAGATTTTCAGTGGCCACACATGAATTGTTCAGTGCAGGGGAAGGCCTTTATAAGGAAGAAACATCCTGGCACAATGTGGTTGCCTGGACATCAAAGTACATTCCGGATTTTGACGCAGTGAAGAAAGGTGCATTCATAGAATTGCAGGGCAAACTTCGTTATCAGAAATTCAAAGGCATAGACGGTGAGGACAAATATTACACAGAGATCCTTGCTCTCAAGCTGGTGGTGCCTCAGAGATAGTTTACTCGCAATTCCTGCATAGCCGGATGGTACGGACCATTCCGGCTTCATTTCTTCTATATTTTAAGCTTGCGGAGCAATGCAATGATGCCGGCAAGCAAACCGGATTTCTTTTTCTTGAAATGTTTAAGTTCGTTGTGATAGAAGATTCTGCAACTGTCGCTGCAGAATTTCTTGTCTCTCCTTCCTACAACCGCTCCCCCGCATACAGGGCACCTTCTTATTTGATCATTCTCTCCCATATCCCTGTCAAAGACTGTTTGATTATGCAAAATAGGTATTTTGCAAACAATTCAAGTGCAAATTCCGCAATTTTTGAAAATATATTTATTCCAATAATTTTTGTAATTTTGCCATATTGTGAAGTGAAAGGTAAAATTTGTTTTTTATGGAAAGGATTATAGAGAATGGTCTGAATAAAAATATATTGATTTACAATACATTAACCCGTACAAAGGAAAAATTTACACCAATTGTTCCAGGAAGGGTGGGCTTGTATGTGTGCGGCCCTACAGTTTACGGAGATGCACATCTTGGACATGCTCGTCCTGCTATAACTTTTGACGTTCTGGTAAGACTTTTCCGCAAATTGGGCTATAAAGTGAGATATGTCCGCAACATTACAGACGTTGGACATCTTGAGCACGATGCCGATGAGGGAGAGGACAAGATAGCAAAGAAAGCAAAGCTCGAGCAGCTTGAGCCAATGGAAATAGCTCACAACTACACCTTGCGTTTCCGTGAGGCGGTTGGTAAACTCAACACACTTCCGCCAAGCATAGAACCTCAGGCAAGCGGTCATATCATTGAGCAGATAAATCTGGTAAAGAAAATCCTTGACGCCGGTTACGCATACATAAGCAACGGCTCGGTTTATTTTGATGTAGTGGCTTATAACAGGAAGTACAGATATGGCATTCTTTCCGGCAGGAACATTGAGGAGCAGGATGCGAATACACGCGAACTTGACGGCCAGAGCGACAAGCACGCTTCATTCGATTTCGCACTCTGGAAAAAGGCACAGCCTGAACATATAATGCGCTGGCCTTCACCTTGGTCAGACGGTTTTCCCGGCTGGCATCTGGAGTGTTCGGCAATGAGCGAGAAATATCTTGGCAAGGAGTTCGACATTCACGGGGGCGGAATGGACCTGATGTTCCCTCATCACGAATGCGAGATTGCGCAGAATACCATATCAAGAGGGAACGGTGGCATCCACTACTGGATGCACAACAACATGATTACCATAAACGGCCAGAAAATGGGCAAGTCTTACGGCAACTTCATCACTCTTGACCAGCTGTTCACAGGCAATCATCCTATTCTTGAGCAGGCATATTCGCCAATGACCATAAGGTTCTTCATACTTCAGGCGCACTATAGAAGCACGCTTGATTTCTCAAATTCAGCATTGCAGGCAGCCCAGAAGGGACTGGAACGTGTGCTGGCCGCAGCCAGGGACGTACAGAATCTGAAGGCTGAGGCAAGCGTTGAGGCAAGCGCAGGTGATGAGCAGATACTGAAAATAAAGGAGAATGTATGGGATGCCCTTCTTGATGATTTGAACACGCCTATTGCCCTTTCACACATATTTGATGCAGTGAAGATTGTGAACTCTGTAAAGGCAGGCAGCCTCAAACTTTCGCAGAATGGAAAGGATGCACTTGTTGAACTGTTCTCTGATGTCCTTTGCGATGTCCTGGGTGTTTGCGCTGGCAATGAGACCGCTGCGGCAGGTGCAGGATCATCAGCTGCTGATGAAAAACTTGTGAACGGTCTTATGAGCATGATACTTGAGCAGCGTTCAAAGGCAAAGGCAAGCAAGGACTGGGCAACATCCGATGCTATAAGAGACCGTTTGAAGGAACTTGGCGTTCAGTTGAAGGACTCCAAGGAAGGTACGGAGTGGACAATATAATGAAACTCTACATAGGGACATACGGGAAGCATTGGTACAGCGTTGATTTTTCAAACAATGAGTTCTCGAATCTGGAGCGCTTTGAAGGTCAGGACCATTCCTGCATCTGCGTGAAGGACGGCATCCCTTATTCAATATCGGAAAACACAGAGGCAGGTCCGTGCTATCTCACACCGGTGAATGGCACGGATTTATTCATATCTTCCAACTTTGGCGATGGTTCCGTAGAACTTATCCGCTTCAGCAGAAAAGATGGCTCAGACAAGCCATCAGATGCTCTCAATGCCAGAGGACAGAACGGAATAGTTCCCTTACAAGGGCTTTCTGCACACTTGTTGCAGAAGATTCAGTTCATAGGCGGCGGGCCAATCCTCGAGTACGGCAGGCAGTTGCATTCCAGGGTGCATCAGGTTCTTGAATTCCCTATGGACAATGTCTTCCCGAACGGCAGTTCTAGATATTTTCTTGCAACTGATTTCGGTGCCGATGTCATAAGGGTTCTTGAAATGGCATGCTCGTCATTGAAAAGCGAACAATCAAATATTCAGACGGAAAAGTTATGTTTGAGCCATCAATCACAGTTGGACATCCGAGTACCCGCAGGCTCAGGACCACGTCATATGGTATTCAATATCAAGGAAAAGATGCTTTATTGCCTGTGCGAATTAAGCAATGAGTTGTTGGTGTACCACTTCAAGACATCACATGTTGAACTTGTTCAGAAATTCGATACTTCACAACTTGGAATAAACAGCCAGAACGCTTTGAACATAAAACCTGCCGCAGGTGATCTCAGAATGCATCCCAATGGTAAATGGCTCTATGCTTCGCGCCGCTTGTGCAATGATGGTATTCTTGTGTTCAGAATATTGGCTGGCGGCTTGTTGGAATTCAGTTCGTTCAGGGAAACTGAAAAACATCCAAGGATGATGTTCATTCCTTCATGCAAGGACACAGGAAGCAGCAATCTTCTTTTTGTGGCCTGCAAGGACGGTGGAGTTCAGGTCTTCCCATTGCATCATTCAGAAGGCAATGTAGATATTGGTCCACAAAAAACAAGCCTGTACCTTCCTGAGGGTGATTCCCCCGTTTGGGTACAGCCTTGCTGAATTCTGTTATCGTTTAATTGCTCAGAGTGTGCAACGCAGCTCGCTGCCTGTGTCAGTAACTTTTATTTCTATGTCCTTGCACATTCCACGCAGCATTGCGGCCTGAATCACATATTCTTCCTTATCAAGAATGTCCTTGTCAAGCAGGACAGGTGTTGATACGCTTACATCGAATGACTGGTTTTTCTCCGAGTAGAATATCTTCAGCTGAACGCCCCTTATTGCTCCCACAATAAGTATGCTCTCCTCCACAACGTGAATCAGGCGGTCAATTGAGTCTTCATTCACTCCGTACTTGCGGCAGAATGCCTCAATCTGAGCAACCATCTGATAATAGTCGTAATTTGCAGATTGAATGTCGTATACGTACTGACGCAGCTGATTTATGAAAATCTTAGTCTTCTCACGCTGCGGATTGGTGAAAATCTGTTCAGGAGTACCTTCCTCGTAGATGATTCCTTCATTCATATAGAACACCCTGTTGCTCACATTCTTGGCGAATCCCATCTCGTGGGTTACAACCATCATGGTCATGCCCTGCTGTGCCAGGGTCTTCATTACATTGAGCACCTCGCTCACCATTGTAGGGTCAAGTGCGGAGGTAGGCTCGTCAAAGAGAAGGATATTAGGATGCATGGCAATTGCACGGGCAATGGCAACACGCTGCTTCTGTCCACCTGAGAGTTCTTCCGGATAGAAATCCGCCTTTTCGGCCAGACCTATGAGCTTGAGCAGTTCCATTGCTTCCTTGCGTGCATCCTCGGGCTTCTTGTGCAGGAGCTTGATTGGTGCGAATGTTATGTTCTCAAGGATTGTTTTTCCATTGAACAGATTGAATGACTGGAACACCATTCCCATCTTCTGACGCAATGCAGGAACATCCGCATCCTGTGCAAGGATATTGTCACCATCAATGAATATATCGCCTGAACTTGGCTGGTTCAGAAGGTTGAGGCATCGCAGGAATGTGCTCTTTCCTGTGCCTGAAGGTCCGATTATGGATATCACATCGCCTTCCTTTATTTCTGCATTCACGCCTTTGAGCACGGTGAGTCCATCGCTGAATTTTTTCTGGAGGCCGTCAATCTTGATGAGGGCATTGCCGGAATATGTGCTGGCAGGCCCGTTCATTCTGGATTTTCTTTTCCTGCGCCATACAATGTATATGATGGCAGCGGCTATGAGAACCAATATTATGAAGATAAGCCATCCGCTTGAGGAATTTCCTTCTTTCAAGGCCATGGCCTCTTCCGCAGACGCAATGATATCGGTGTTGAACATGACCATGGACTTTGAAACGGAATACTGACGCATAAGAACGTTCTGTTTCCTTTCTTCAGTTATACTAATGAGAGATATTCCCATATCGGCCTTGCCGGTCATCAAAGACGGGATGATTGCCGTGAAATCCGCAATCATGAATTCAACAGGCCTCCCTAGAAACAAGGCGAATCTGCGTGCAAGCTCTATTTCATATCCTTCAACCTGGCCATTGTATATGTATTCGTATGGTGGGTAGCAAGGGTCCGTTATCACTCTCAACGGGTTGTCTCCAGGAACTTCATCAACATCAACATGCGCTTTGTCCTTGTCGCCTTCTATCCATCTTTTCCTCATATCCACCTCTTGCGGGCTACCCGAAAATTCTGCGATGAACCGTTCGAACTGCTGAGCGAGTTCTTCGTCCTTTTTCCCGAAAGTCGCTCCAATAGGTGTTGCCGGAATTACGGACCCTACGGTGTCGAACTGCGGATGCTGCGCTTTCAATTCAGAAAAAATGACGTCTTCCACATATACGGCATCAACCTTTCCGCTGAGGGCGGCATTCACCGCATCGGTGAATACATTGAACACGAGCAGGTTCTCTTCTTTCCACAAAGTTCGTGCACCTTGTTCCTGCACTGAACCCATCTGTACGGCAATCATTCTGTCTGCCAGATCCTTTTCGCTTGTAATAGGCATCCTTTTCTGCTGCTGCTGGCAAGAAACAAGCGTTGCGGCAATGACAGGTATCAGCAACATTGCGGCGGTTTTGCCGGTGGATCTGGTCTTCTTCTTTTTGATAAGGGATTTAAGGCCTACGCCAATGAGCCAGGCAAGAATGAGATATATTATTGCAGTAAAGATGAGAGGGAAAAACGCATCGAATGTCCTTGAACGTATAAGGTCTGAACCTTTGGTCATATCTATCACTGCAATGTAACCTACAATAGAAGTGCCTTTAAGGAGACTTATCACTTCACCCTGATAGACTGGAATCGCTTTCTGTATGGCTTGAGGTACTATAATATGGAAGAATGTCTGTGTTTTGCTGAATCCCAGGGAAAGACCGGCCTCAGTCTGTCCCTTGTCTATGGATTCTATGCTTGTTCTGAAAATCTCAGCCATATATGCCGCCGTGTTCATGGCAAAGGTGATGATGGCTACCAGGATTCCGCTTGCATTCAGAGGCGAGAGCACTATGTAGTACATGATCATCAGCAGAACCAATACTGGCATTCCGCGCATGAACTCTATATATGCAATGGCGGTTTTCTGAAGGAATTTGTTGCGGTGCATACGCATCCAGCATATTCCTCCGGCCAGAGCCGTTCCAAGAAGGACTGCAAAAAAGGTGATGATAAGCGTAGTTTTCAATCCATTCACAATAAGCATGTACCTGTCTTCAACAACAAGGTTGTTATAGAATGAATCCGATAATGATTGCCAGAATGTGAGCATAGAGTTCAAAAATTAATATAACCCGCAAATGTACTTAAATTTTTGCCATACTTGTTTATGCATTCATTAAATTTGCATAGTTAGAAA
>JAZRWT010000166.1:0-2138 GCA_045599845.1 Candidatus Egerieisoma sp.
GGAAACATAGGAAGCGGAAAGACTACTCTAACGAGGCTTCTTGCAAAGAGTTATGGTTGGACACCAAAATACGAGGAAGTTGACTACAACCCATATCTTACAGACTTTTACAATGATATGCAGAGGTGGTCGTTCAACATCCAGATTTTCTTTCTGAACAGAAGGTTCAAGGACATTGTTGAGATTGACAAGAGCAATGAAACCATAATACAGGACAGGAGCATATATGAAGACGCAAGGATATTTGCTCCAAACCTCCATTCAATGGGGCTTATGAGCACCCGTGATTTTGACAATTACAGTTCCTTGTTCAATCTCATGGCATCTCTTGTAAAAGCTCCTGACCTCCTTATATATCTCAAGGCTTCCATTCCAACTCTCGTGTCTCAAATCCAGAAAAGAGGCCGTGACTTTGAGGCAGGAATAAGGATAGACTATCTCAAGGGCCTCAATGATTTGTATGACAATTGGATAGAAGACTATAACGCCGGCAGGAAGCTCATTATCAATGTTGATGAAATCAAATTCGAGGAAAACCCCAAGGATTTGAGCCTTATCATTGACAGGATAAACGCACAGCTCAACGGCCTTTTCTAATCATGTTCTAACTTAATACATTTTGATATGAAATCAATACTTGGCATTGGCAATGCCCTTACAGACATACTGGCAATAGTTCCCAACGATGAATGGCTTGCAAAATTCCACCTTCCAAAAGGAAGCATGCAGCATGTTGACGGCGCAACCGGAAACAAGATTTGGGCTGAGCTGAAAACACTGGGAGTTCAATATGTTCCTGGCGGAAGTGCAGCCAATACAATAGCAGGCACCTCCATTTTCGGAATGCCCAGCGGGTTCATAGGAAAGGTAGGTGATGATGAACTTGGCTCCCTGTTCAAAGCGGCTCAGGAGAACAATGGAATCAAGACCAATCTGCTTAAGGGGAACAAACCAAGCGGACGTTCCATGGTCTTTGTAACAAAGGAGAATCAGGAAAGGACATTCGCGGTTTATCTCGGTTCGGCGTTGGACCTCACTGCGGAAGATTTGAAACCTGAATTCTTCCAAGGCTACGATTATTTCCATATTGAGGGTTATCTTGTTCAGAATCAGAATCTTGTTAGAACAGCTGTGAAGTATGCCAAGGAAGCGGGATGTATAATCTCACTTGATATGGCTTCATACAATGTTGTGGAGAGCAATGATACATTCCTGCACGATGTTGTTGAAAAATACGTTGACATTGTCTTTGCAAACGAAACTGAAGCAAAGAGTTTCACAAAGATGGAACCTGAAAAGGCCTGTGAGGAAATTGCACGCATGTGCAAGATAGCTGTTGTAAAGCTGGGTCCGGACGGTTCATTAGTGCGCAGCGGCAATGAAGTTCATAAAATCAAACCATGGCCTGCCACCAGGGTTGATGCTACCGGTGCAGGTGACATTTATGCAGCCGGCTTCCTGTACGGACATTCCCTGGGCCTTCCAATAGATGCTTGCGGAAAAATAGGCTCAATAATTTCAGCCAAAGTTGTTGAAGTCATAGGTCCCAAGGTTGATGTGCCAAGATGGAAGGCTGCCAAGATGGAAATACGCGAACTCATGAAAAGCTACGGCATTTCTGAAGAACTCTCAAAATGAACAGGCTTGTGCCCATAGGACGAATCTGAAACGTTGCTTTGATATACGGAAAGTTCATAAAAGTTGTAAAGTATCTGCTGATGCTGGCATTGGCAGTTGCTTTGCTTTATATATCTTTCAACGGTGTTCAGTGGAAGGACTTCGTTTACGGCTTGTCCGCTTGCAATTATTGGTGGATTGCCATTTCAATGCTTGTTGGTGCCTTTGAACTGGTAATACGGAGCCTAAGATGGCATCTGCTTCTGCGCCCCTTGGACGCCGGGATAACAAAGATGAGGACATGCCATGGTGTGAACATGGCTTTTCTCACCAACTTCATTTTCCCAAGGATGGGTGAACTGGTGCGCTGCGGTGTTGTGACCAGCAGAAGACTTTCATTCCAGGCTGCTGTTGGTACCGTTGTTGCTGAGAGAGCACTTGATCTGATATGTCTTATGATTGTTGTGCTCCTTATGTTCGTTTACAACTGGAGCTCATTCGGGGTGTTCATAAATGACAAG
>JAZRWT010000167.1:0-19675 GCA_045599845.1 Candidatus Egerieisoma sp.
CAGGCAATCGAAAAAGTATCCGATAAGACTATCGAGGTAAAAAAGCTTGAAAAATAAGTATTTAGAAGCGGCTCGTATCACATACCGCTTCGTATCTTATTTTATGTGAATCAAGCCAGCTCATGAGCTCATCAGAGGCATTTATCTTGAATTTGCGTGAAAAACAGTCCACTGATATGTTCTCCTTCACGCACAGAATCTTTATTGATAGAAGCTTCTCGCCTTTATTGGCTTTGAGCATCTTTACGAATTCCTTCCTGAAGGCCGGATTGATTGTTTCAACAGGAATGTGTATTTCAAAGGACTGAAGAAAATCCGTGCGGGTGTTTGCAAGGAGCATTGCATTGCGTATCTTTATTTCGCATTCAACAGGACCGTTGCTTTCTTCAGCATTCCTTGACTTGTCCTGATTCTTTGTGTAGTTCTTTGGCTGGAGCTGCACTTTCAGCAAAACGGCCTGACCTGCTTCAAGCAGTGGAGCGAATCTTTCATAATCCTTTCCAAATACTCTGAATTCGTGGCTTCCTGCGTAATCTTCAAGCGTGAATTGTGCCCATGGCTGTCCTTTCAACGATATTTTCTTTGCCATTGAAGTAACAAGTCCTCCTACCAGGAAACTTGCTCCTTGCAGAGCCGGAGTTCTACTCGCATCTTCACGCATCTGCGCAAGTCTGTTTACCTGACCTGTGGTGAAATGCTCCATTTCAAACCTGTACAAATCAAGCGGATGGGATGAAATATATATGCCAACCAGTTCCTTTTCCTCCTTGAGCATTTCAAGAATGTTCACAGGAGCTGTTTCAGGAATTACAGGCCGTACAGGCTTGAGGGATACATCATCTCCGAACAGAGAGCTGCCTGCATAGAAGGAATCTTCCGCTATTTTTGAAGAATAGGCCGAAAGCGTATCTATGAAAGTACCACCGTCCTGATTTACGGCAAAGAACAAATCCCGCTTTATATTCATTGAATCAAACGCTCCGGAATGGGAAAGACATTCCAGGGCCTTCCTGTTCATGTTCCCCTTACCTGCTGTCCTTTCAATGAAATCGAACAAATCCTTGTACGGACCGTTTTCCCTTTCCTTTATTATGGCTTCTACCGAATTGTGGCCCATGCCTTTTATGCCGGCCATTCCAAAACGTATATTGCCGTCCTTGTTCACGGAGAAGTTCAGGTCGCTTTCATTCACATCAGGTCCAAGCACCTGTATGCCCATGCGCTTGCATTCCTTCATGAACTTTACAAGTTCGGTTATATTGTTCAGATTGTTCGAGAGGTTGGCCGCCATGAATTCTGCAGGATAATGTGCCTTGAGGTAACCGGTCTGGTATCCTACCCATGCATAACAGGTGGCGTGTGATTTGTTGAAGGCATATTCTGCAAACGCTTTCCAGTCTGTCCAGATTTTTTCCAGCATACTCTGAGGATGGCCGTTTTTCTGGCCCTGCTCCATGAAAATCTGCTGGTACTCCATCATCTTGTCGAGCTTTTTCTTACCCATGGCCTTGCGAAGACCATCTGCCTGACCTTTTGTAAAGTCAGCAAGTTTCTGACTCAGAAGCATGACCTGCTCCTGATATACAGTAACGCCATACGTGTCTTCAAGTATGCTGGCCATTTCCGGCAGGTCATACTCAATCTTTTCAGTCCCCAGTTTCCTGTTTATGAAACTTGGAATATATTCCATAGGGCCCGGTCTGTACAGCGCGTTCATTGCAATCAGGTCCTCGAAACGTGATGGTTTGAGCTGTCTCAAGTACATCTGCATTCCTTCAGACTCGAACTGAAATGTGGCAATGGTCTCACCGCGGCCAAAGAGTTCGTAAGTCTGCCTGTCATCAATGGGAATCCTGTTTATGTCCAAATCCTCCCCTCTGTGCTTTTTTATATTCCTTACTGCCTCCTTGAGGATTGAAAGTGTCTTGAGACCAAGGAAGTCCATCTTGAGCATACCAACGTCTTCAATGAACTGTCCCTCGTACTGGCTCACCCACATGTCCTCGCCGGTGTCCTTGTCCTTGGCAAGACAGATTGGAATATAATCCGTAAGATTGCCCCTTCCTATTATTACCGCACAGGCATGCACTCCCGTGTTCCTTACCGTTCCTTCAAGTTTGCGGGCATATTCAAGGGTTTCGGAAACATTAGGTATCTGTGAAGATTCCAGCGCTTCCTTGAGTTCAGGAACTCTCTCAAAACAATTCTTGAGATTTACCTTTACCTTCTTCTCAACCTTGACTTCATTGCCATCCTTGTCTTTTTCAGTAACTATGTCAGGATCAAAGGAATCCGGAACAAGTTTGGCCAAACGGTCACTTTCTGCAAGAGGAACCTGTTCAATGCGCGCCATATCCTTGATTGCGGACTTGGCCTTCATGGTACCGAAGGTCACCACATGGGAAACATGGTCCTTGCCATATTTCTGCTCAACATACTGAAGCACCTTGCCTCTTCCGTCATCGTCGAAATCAATATCTATATCAGGCATTGAAATACGCTCCGGATTCAGGAAACGCTCGAACAGAAGATTGTATTTTATAGGGTCAACGCTCGTTATACCAAGGCAGTAGGCAACGGCACTTCCAGCAGCGCTTCCACGCCCCGGGCCCACCCATACGCCTATCTCCCTTGCGGCATTGATAAAGTCCTGGACTATGAGGAAATAATCAGGGAATCCCATATTCCTGATTGTCTCAAGCTCGAAGTCTATCCTATCCTTTATATCCTCTGTCATATCGGGATAAAGGCGCTCAGCTCCCTTATAACAGAGATATCTCAGATAATCGTTGGAATCCTTGAAACCATCGGGCAGTGTAAAAACAGGAAGGACATGATCCCTGTCTATCTTGTACCTTTCAACTTTGTCTGCAATCTCAAGGGTGTTGTCAATGACTTCAGGATGCTCCGGGAACAGGGCTCTCATCTCCTCTTCTGTCTTGAGATATTCCTGCTGGGTGTAGTGAAGGCGGTTAGGATCTGTATAATTCTTGTTTGTTGTAAGACAGATGAGCCGGTCATGAGCAGGCCCGTCCTCCTTTGAAGTGAAGTGCACATCGTTTGTGGCTATCACTTTCACTCCAAGTTCACGGGCAAGATTGAAAAGAACTTTGTTCACCTCTAGCTGTGCCGGATAAACATCTTCCGCATAACCTGGAATCTCACTCTTGTGCAGCTGAACCTCAAGATAATAATCCTCGCCAAAGAGATTTTTGTACCACTGCACGCTTTCACGGGCACCGGCTATATCTCCATGAAGGATTTTTTGCGGAATCTCACCGCCCAGACATGCTGAGGAACATATAAGATTTTCGTGATATTTTTCAAGCAGTTCCTTGTCTATCTTGGGCTTGTAGTAGAAACCTTCCGTATATCCAAGCGATACGAGTTTGACAAGATTGTAATATCCTTCAACGTTCTTTGCCAGAAGAATAAGATGGTTCGCCCCCTGGTCCTCCCTTCCTCTTTTTGAAAATCGGCCTTCAGGATTCACGTAAACCTCACACCCTATGATAGGTTTGATATCAGGATAATCCTTTGCCACCTTAAGGAACTCCTTCACGCCGAACATATTTCCATGGTCCGTTATGGCAAGGGCCGGCTGGCCGTCTGCCGCAGCCTTCTTGAAATGTGAACTGATTGATGCGGCTCCGTCAAGAATAGAGTAATATGTATGGCAATGAAGGTGAACGAAAGGCATATTTTCTACTATATTAGGTCTTCAACAAACAAATTTTCAAGCGGCATTTTGCCGTTTTCAATAGTCAGGAGCTCAAAAATCAACAAGGGCCTTGCCTGTCATCTGCTCAGGCTGCTCTATTCCCATAAGTTTGAGGATTGTAGGAGCAATGTCGGCAAGAATACCGTCCCTTACAGACTTCACGTCATCGTCAACAACAATGAAAGGTACAGGGTTCAAACTATGGGCATTGCTTACCTTGCCGGCTGCATTGATATATTCGTCGCAGTTGCCATGGTCTGCAGTAATGAGCACTGAATAACCATTCTCGCGGGCAACTTCCGTAACTTTTGCTGCAAGTTCATCAACAACCTTCACGGCTTTCTTCATGGCATCCCAGACTGCTGTATGGCCTATCATGTCGCCATTGGCAAAATTCAGGATTACCATATCGTTTCTCTGTGTCTTAAGGGCCTCAATAAGTTTGTCTGCAACCTCGTACGCGCTCATTTCAGGTTTGAGATCGTATGTTGCAACCTTTGGAGAAGGAACAAGTATCCTGTCTTCGTTCTCAAAAACATGCTCCCTTCCACCATTGAAGAAGAAGGTCACGTGGGCATATTTCTCGGTCTCTGCAATCCTCAGCTGGCATTTGCCGGCAGCGGCAACGATTTCTCCCAAAGTATTCGGAACATTCTCCTTGTCAAAAAGAATATGCAGCCCTGTGAAAGACTCATCATAAGGAGTCAGACAGCAGTAATGCAGAGGAATTGTATGCATACCCATTTCAGGCATATCCTCCTGAGTAAGCACGCGGGTAATCTCCCTTGCACGGTCATTTCTGTAATTGAAGAATATCACAGCATCATCTTTCTGAATTGTAGCCACATTCTTCACAGCACCTCTGCAACCTTTCTTTTTTACTGCGATAGGCAATAAAAACTCATCCGTTCCCTTGAACTCAGGGTCAGCATCCGCCTTTCTGTATGATGCCTCAACAGCCTCGGCAGGATTGAACGTTTCCTCACCGATGCCATTTACCAGAAGATCATATGCAACCTTTATTCTCTCCCACCTCTTGTCCCTGTCCATTGCATAGAAACGGCCTATTACAGAGGCAATCTCGCCTGTCTTCTCCTCCTTCATGACTTTCTGGAGCTGCTCAATGAAACCCTTTCCGCTTCTTGGGTCAGTATCACGGCCATCCATGAAACAATGAACATAGACTTTCTTCAGTCCATAGCTGTGAGCCAGCTTTATCATTGCCATCAGATGATCTATTGTGCTGTGAACACCGCCATTTGAAAGAAGGCCCATGAAATGAAGTGCCTTGCCGCTTTCCTTTGCGTAATCGTATGCCGCCTTGATTTCCTTTACGGCAAGCAACGTTTCATTGCTCTTGCAGGCCTTGTTTATCTTTACCAGATCCTGGTCAACAACCCTTCCGGCACCGATATTCAAGTGACCTACCTCGGAATTTCCCATCTGTCCGTCAGGCAATCCAACATTCTCACCGCAAGCCAGCAACTGACTGTGCGGATATTTTGCAATCAAAGCATCTATGTTCGGCTGTCCTTGAGCAAAAATGGCATTTGTCTTTTCATTGCTCTCTCCTATTCCCCAACCGTCAAGGATCATCAAAAGAACTTTCTTATTCATCTTATTTATATTTATATTTTTATTCTGTACTTTGCAGGGGCACGCTCTGCAAAGAATTTTCTCACCGTTCAGTTGCGCTATGGCACTTCATCTGAAAAACTTTGCCTTTCCTGGGCAAAGCTTTTTCATATTCCAGTGCCATGCCGCTACATTATATTGCCGCTCCTGAGCTATACCGAACTTGCTGATTTTCACAACTCTCCGCATACTTCCCACATGTTTTCCGTTTCCAGCAAGTTCGCGCCCACCGCCAGGCCGCTGATGCGGCCCAATGTTTGCCTACTGTCTCATTTTTCCCATATTCAAGGCTGTAAATAATCTGAAACGAGGGTGTAGTCAATAAGGCGCTGTTCCAAAGAAACCTTGAGGACTTTGATTCGGACTTTGTCACCCAAACGATAGACCTTCTTTGTACGCTTGCCTGTTATTGTATACTCTTTCTCGTCAAACTCAAAATAATCCTCCTTGATGTCACGCAGACTCACCATACCCTCTATCTTGGTAGGCTCTATCTCAACGTACATGCCACGCTCTGTAAGACCGGAAATGCTTCCATCATATTCCTGACCTATCCTGCTCTGAAGATACTCCGCCATCTTGTACCCCACGCTGGCTCATTCCGCCTCGGTTGCAAGCTCCCCCCTGCTGCAACAACACTTGCAGCACTCCTCCCACTTCTGGGCTGACACGCTTTCCTCGCCTGCCAGATATCTGGCAAGAAGCCTGTGAACCATCATGTCTGGATAACGCCTGATAGGAGAAGTGAAATGAGTATAATAGTCAAAGGCCAGACCATAATGACCTATGTTGTCAGTGGTATATTTTGCACGGGCCATACACCTGAGGGCAAGCAATTGAATGGCATTTGACTCCGGCTTTGACTTGACTTTCTTCATGAGAGCATTCAGTTCCTTTGCCACCGATTTTCCTGTTTCTGCAGATCCCATCGAATAACCGAAATGATGGATGAATCCTCTGAGCTGTTCAATTTTCTCCATGTCCGGTGAATCGTGAACCCTGTACACAAAGGTCTTCTTTGCCACGTATGTTGCAACCGCCTTGTTGGCAAGAAGCATGAACTCCTCTATAAGCCAGTTAGCCTCGAAACTCATTTTCTGAATCACATCGTACGGTTTGCCTGTCTGGTCAACAAGCACCTTCATTTCAGGACGTTCAAACTCTATCGCTCCGTGTGAGAATCTTTTCTTCCTCAAAATGGCAGCCAGCTTCTGCAATTCACCCACGGCTGTAAAAACTTCCTTGTCCTTGGCTGATGTTCTTTTCTTCTTTACAGGCTCCTTGACTTCTTCTGTTTCATTGGCTGCATATTCATTCTTTGTATCTGCACTTACTGATACTTGAGATGAACCGGATTCTCCGGCTGCCTGAAGTTTCAGTGCCTCCAAACGGCTGCGGTCAAGGCCTCCTGGTTCTGCAAGGCCATTGTCTTCAAGATATTCCTGCACCTCCTCATAACAGAATCTGCGGTCTGATTTTATTATTGTTCTGCCAAACCATGTATCCTTTACATTTGCCTTTGCATCAAGTTCAAAAACTGCGGAGAAAGTCAATTTTTCCTCTCCCGGCCTGAGTGAACATAAATTGTTGGACAGGACTTCAGGCAACATTGGAATTGTTCTGTCAACAAGATAAACTGATGTTCCACGCTGATAGCCTTCAGTGTCTATTGCATCGTTAGGATGAACATAATAAGTAACGTCTGCTATATGTACGCCAACCTCAAAGTTTCCGTTTTCCAACTGCTTGAAACTCAATGCATCATCAAAATCCTTTGCATCTGCAGGGTCAATTGTGAAAGTCAGGGTTTTTCTGAAATCACGTCTTTCCTCAATATCTTTCTTGCTTATCTTTACAGGAATGCCGGCTGCGGCCTGCTCAACTTCATCCGAAAATCTGTATGGCAGGTCGTATTCTGCAAGTATGGCATGCATCTCCGTTTCATTTTCTCCAGGCAGTCCCAAATCATCAAGCAACTGACCGAGTGGAGCGTCCATGCCATCACGCCACCTTACTATTTTCACAGCAACTTTGTGACCTTCTAATTTGCGCAGCTCCTCACTGAAAGGGAGTTTTATATCGTATGGCATTGATTTGCTTTCAATTATGACCCAGGCTGTCTTGTAAATAATCTGAAGCAGACCAACGTAAGGCTTGTCACTTCTTTCAATTATTGCCAGGACTTCTCCCTCAAGATGCTGAACGCTGCCCTGTTTTTCCAACGAAGCATTTTTGCCTTCGAAACTTCCTGGCTTTCTCCTTCCGGACTTTATGGCAACCCGCACGGTATCACCGCTCAATGCGCTGTGCATCTTTTTCTCAGGAATGAAAATATCGTCCTTGCGTCCTTCAACGGTCAAGAAACCGTAACCGCCTCTGCCCATTGAAACAACACCTACCACATCCTCCTGTTTGCCAAACCCGCTTGGTCTTCTATCCTTATGCACTCTCGCCTTTCTGTTCCTTTCTCCGCGCACCTGTTTAACGGCCTTTACCAGACCGGCTTTCTTCTTGTTGCTTTTCCTATTACTGCTCATCTTTTCGTTTGTTCTCTTAACGTTTCAAAACAATTCTCCACACTGAAATTAAAATTTGCAAGTTACCGCTTTTTTCAAAATACCGCAAATTCACTGCCATATTAATGCACACACAATTTCCACAGCCATTATTGCTCTCTGGTTTTGACAATTCCGCCAAAGCTGCTTGCACTTGACGTGTGTGGAATGCGTTTTGAGCTACATTCGTGCAAGCAGACTGGCCAAAATGAGGGGTCTGCTTTCAACATGCGTTATTGTACAGTACTCTGAGCAGAGCCAGTGTAAGCAGCTTTGGCGAACGGAGCGTTTCAGGCAAAAATGTGACAATTTCAGACAAGAAACTGGCGCTTTCTTGTTTGGGACAGACAAAACAGAGCGTCTCAAACAAAAACCGGCTATTCTTGTACGGGACGAGAAAAACCAGAGTTACGTATAGGAAAAGTCTCAATCCTCTACGAAATGGGACAGGAGATGGGCAATCATTGCTTTTGGATGGGCAATCATTGCTTTTGAAGCAGTGTAGCACCGCCGCTGGCCTTAAGCCAAAGCCAGCGGCTACAGCAGGAAGCGTCGCATGGAGCTCTCAAGGGCTCTATTTGCGCTTCCGCTGTTGCCAGACCCATAGTTTTCTTAAACCAAGTGTGCTCAATACCCCATAGTTGAGGGTATTGAGCATGGTAGTTGGAAATGCACCACTGATTATCAATCTGTTAAGAAATCAGGTGTGCTCAATACCCCATACCAACAGGGTATTGAGCATGGCTGTTGGAAATGCACTATTGATTATCAATCTGTTAAGAAACCAAGTGTGCTCAATACCCCATACCAACAGGGTATTGAGCATGGTTGCCAGATAACGAAAAAGACAATGGTCAAGATTTAGGAGCAAAATTTGACCGTAATGGCGCATGAGAAGGCATACGGTCACGATTTGAGGCAGGAACTTGACCGAATGAAGCGGCAGGGGCCGGTTTACAAGAAAAATTGGTTCAGGAAAGACAAAATTTTCTTTGCAGAGCGTACGAATGAAGCGGCAGGTCACTGGAATATGAAAAAGCTTTGCCCCGGAAAGGCAAAGTTTTTCAGATGAAGTGACTGACGCAACTTAACGGCGAGAAAATTCTTTGCAGAGCGTGCCCCTGCAATCAAACGAAAGAAAAATTACTTGCGGAAAATGCCGAACATGGTACTGCCGCTTCCGGACATTGCGGCATATACTGCGCCCTTGTCATAAAGCATCTGCTTATAGGCCGCAAGTTGTGGATATTTTGAAAAGACCGTTGTTTCAAAGTCATTCACTATGGTGTACTTCCAAGTCTCAACGTCTGCGAGCAACCTTTCCTCCAAAGCTTTCTCCCGCAGTTCATCCCAGTCCAATCCTTGCCCGGCCAAATCCTCGCCTCCGGCAAATGAGGAACGAACATCTGCTTCCGTCTTTGAATGAAGAGACCATTTGTTGCGCGGAACTATGCCACCGTATGCATCTTTGGTTGAGATGAAGAAAGGTGGATGAACCAGGCTGAGGCAATAGCCCATTGAATCAAGATCAAGCGGAAAATCGGAAAGAATCTCACCGCGCCCGCTGCCCATCATGGGACGGTCATAAATGAAGAACGCACAGTCACTGCCTAGACGGGAGGCATAGGAAGCCAGAGTTTGAGAATCCATCGCCAGTGAAAAAATATCATTCAAGGCTGTGAGCACATGTGCTCCGTCAGAACTGCCTCCTCCAAGGCCCGCCCCTACCGGAACCTTCTTGTAGAGAGAGATTTCAACAGGGGGCAATTCAGGGTAATCGGCCTTGAGCAGCTGCCAGGCCTTCACGCAGATGTTGTCCATTGGCTCACCGGGGTAAGTGATACCGAAAAGGTTCATCTTCAATTCAGAAGACGGTACTACTTCAAGTATGTCGTAGCATCCGGGAACAATGTGCTCCGCTGTTTCATGCTCATGACGCCAGGAATCAGAATCATGGCCGGTATCGGTAATCTCTTCAAATGAGCGTACCTCTACTTTGGAAAGGGGGTAAAAAAGAGTCCGGATGTTGTGGAAACCATCGCAACGCTTGTTCACAACTTCCAGACCTATATTTATTTTTGCGTGAGGATATGCAATCATGTCAGAAAATCATCAACCACACTTGCTGTAACCACAGTTCCTGCAGACAAGACAGCCTTCCTGATAAATGAGGTCATCGCTACCGCACTTAGGACATTTCTTGCCGGACTCATCGCGGGTGCCATCCGGTATGTATTTCTTGAGAGAGCGCTCAACACCGTTCTTCCAGGTATTTATGGCATCAGAGTCAAGTGAAAGACCGTTTATGAGGTTGAGCACGTCAACTATAGGCATTCCGTAACGGAGGACTCCGGAAATGAGTTTGGCGTAATTCCAGTACTCCTTATTGAACATGTGCGATATTCCGCCAACAATATTGGTATATCCGTATTTATCCACAAAGTGGAAATCGTAACGGCTGTTGCCACCGTTGAGGTCTTTCTCCTTTACAATATATCCGTGGGTTATGCTCTTTGGAATACTTCTGGAATCATCATCAACAAGACCTGTGAAAATCTCGTATGGAACGCCGTTCAACTTACCTACAAGGGCAATCCAATGTTCCCTTCCGTTGAGGAAACGGATTACATCGGCCTCAAGTGATTTAGGACGTTTCTTTACTGCTATGGCCGGCTTGCCTTCTTCCTTTGCTGAAACCAGCACACCTGTCCTCGAACCATCGCGGTAAACGGTAACTCCCTTGCAACCAACCTCCCAGGCTGTCTTGTAAACCTGAGCAACAAGGTCTTCGGTCACATCCTTAGGAAGATTCACTGTAACGCTTATTGAATGGTCAACCCATTTCTGTATGCTGCCCTGCATCTTGACCTTGGCAATCCAGTCAATGTCGGCTGCTGTTGACTTGTGATATGGAGACCTTTCAACCAGTTCGTTCAACTGTTCAACGGTCATGTTCTTCAACTGCTCAATGTTCAATCCGCAATTGATTCCGCACCAGTCAACGAACTTGTGATGGAATACGAAATATTCCTCGAAACAATCGCCCATCTCATCCTTAACGGCTATCTTAACGTTCTTGTCATTAGGATTGACCTTCCTTCTCCTCTTGTAGAATGGCAGGAATACAGGCTCAATGCCAGATGTGGTCTGGGTCATTATGCTGGCCGTACCTGTAGGCGCAATTGTAAGCATTGAAATGTTCCTTCTTCCAACCTTGGCCATTTCCTTATAAAGCACAGGATCCGCCTCCCTTATTCGGTCAATCATAGGGTTGTTCACCTCCCTCTGAGTATCATAGATTGGGAATGCTCCGCGTTCCTTGGCCATGTTCACTGAAGAACCGTATGCTGCAAGCGCCAGAGTCTTCTGAACCTCAACTGCAAATGCTATTGCCTTGTCTGAACCATAAACATAACCGAGAGCAGCAAGCATATCACCTTCCGCTGTGATTCCAAGACCTGTTCTTCTACCGCCAAGGGACTTGTCCCTTATCTTCTCCCAAAGCTCGACCTCCGTTCTCTTGATATTGGTATTTTCCGGATCTCTGGCAACTTTAGCAAGAATGGAATCTATCTTCTCCATTTCAAGATCTATCAAATCATCCATCAGACGCATTGCCTTCCAAACATGCTCCTTGAACAGGGAGAAATTGAAAGTTGCATTTTCGGTGAAAGGATTGTCAACGTATGAATAGAGATTCATTGCTATCAAACGGCAGCTGTCATACGGGCAGAGAGGAATCTCGCCACAAGGATTTGTACTTACAGTTCTGTATCCCAAATCGGCATAACAATCGGCCACAGACTCCCTGAGCACCGTGTCCCAGAAAAGGACTCCCGGTTCTGCGCTCTTCCAGGCATTGTGAATAATTTTTTTCCACAGCATTGCAGCCTCTATCTCCTTTTTTACCTTAGGATTATCACTGTTTAAAGGATACTGCTGCACATATTTGCTGCCGGAAATGGCGGCACGCATGAACTCATCGTCTATCTTTACGGAAACGTTGGCTCCGGTTACTTTGCCCTGCTCCATTTTTGCATCTATGAAACCTTCTGCATCCGGATGCTTTATTGAAATTGTGAGCATGAGGGCACCGCGTCTTCCATCCTGAGCAACTTCACGCGTAGAGTTTGAATAACGCTGCATGAATGGAACAACTCCGGTTGAAGTAAGAGCACTGTTAAGAACAGGACTGCCCGATGGACGTATGTGTGACAGATCATGACCAACGCCACCACGCCTTTTCATAAGCTGCACCTGCTCCTCGTCTATCTTGAGAATGCCGCCGTATGAATCGGCCTCTCCCTGATTGCCTATTACAAAACAGTTGGAAAGGGAAGCAACCTGATACTCGTTGCCTATGCCGGTCATAGGACCACCCTGAGGTATCACATATTTGAAGTTCTGAAGAAGCTCGAAAATCTCCTCCTTTGACATAGGATGCGGATATTTCTGTTCAATGCGGGCAAATTCCGAAGCAAGTCTCCAGTGCATGTCATCGGGACTCAGCTCGTACAGATTCCCGTATGAATCTTTCATTGCATATTTGTTAATCCAAACAGATGCTGCAAGCTCATCTCCATTGAAATATTCGCCGCTTTTTTCAAAAGCTTCATCAAAAGTATGCTTCTCCATTTTGTGATGTGTATAATGTATTAATTATGCTCTAACTTATTGAGTGAAAAAGCATTTCCCTCTGCAATCAAAGGGAAATGCTTTTGCAAGTTATAGAAGTGGGAAATATTTTAAGATATGGATTTTGCTGAATTATCAACAAAGTTATCAACAAACCACTAGAATAACACCAGAGCCCCTTTTTGCTTCAAATCACCTCAAATGTGAAAGAATTCTGGAACTCATTGCTTCTTTCAGGGAATCATCGGAGATTTTTTCCAGCACTCCCAAAAGGAAAGCCTGCTTGAGAAGCACCTTGGCATTGGCCAGGGAAATTCCACGGCTCTGCATATAGAAAAGCTCACCGTTTTCCTTGTTTCCAACCGTGGCTCCGTGGCTGCATTTCACATCATCTGCATAAATCTCAAGATGCGGCTGGGTATGAGCCCTGGCCTCCGAAGACTCAACAATGTTATTGTTGGCCTGATATGCTTCTGTCTTTTGAGCATCAGGTGCAACATATATGCGACCTTCGAAATCCGAGCGCGAACTGTCCCAGAGTATGCCTCTGAACAACTGGTTGCTCACACAATGCCCAACATTATGGTTCATGTCAACCCTGTTGGTAAGCCTGTTGTTTGAATCAACAAGATATACGCCATTGAGATTGCACACGGCATCCTGGGAATCCAGGTTTACCATAAAGTTATTGACTATGTTCCTTGCCTCAGCTGTTGCGTTCGATTCATTTTCCGAGGTTTCCGAAGTTTCCGCGCCATTGCAGGAACATGCAAGAGAAACAACCGTAAGATCAAGTTCCGCACCGCATCCCAGATTTATGTCAAAATCCGCCTTTCCCTCATTCTCCTGCAGGATTACAATCTCCCTGTGCTCACCTGCCTCCATATGAAGCGGATAAGTGTTGCCTCCGGCCTTCTGAACAATATATTCAACTTTTCCCATGTGCGTGCGCTACAAAGATTTGATAATCCAATCGTAACCGTTCTTCTCCACCTCAAGAGCCAGTTCTGCGCCTGATGTCCTTACTATCCTGCCATCGTAAAGTATATGAATGATATCAGGGACTATGTAATCAAGGAGTCTCTGGTAATGGGTTATGACCAAAGAAGCGTTCTGTGGGGTCTTAAGCTGTGTTACTCCGTTCCCCACTATTCTCAATGCATCAACATCAAGGCCGCTGTCCGTTTCATCAAGAATTGCGAGTTTTGGTGAAAGCATGGCCATCTGGAAAATCTCGTTGCGTTTCTTCTCGCCCCCGCTGAATCCAACGTTCACTCCGCGCGATGAAAAAGACTGGTTCATCTGCACGATTGCCATCTTCTCCTTCATCATTTTTATGAATTCGGCAGCGCTCAGTTCAGGCAGACCCTTGGCCTTTCTGTGCTCATTCACGGCCGCCTTCATGAAGTTTGTATTGCTCACCCCGGGAATTTCAACCGGATACTGGAAGCCCAGGAAAATACCTGCCCATGACCTCTGCTCAGGAGACATTTCCAGCAGATTCTCACCCATAAAGGTAACCTCACCTTCAGTAACCTCAAAAGTATCCCTTCCTGCAAGGACTGCGGAAAGCGTACTCTTTCCTGCACCGTTCGGACCCATTATTGCATGAACCTCACCCTCATTTATAGTAAGATCCATACCCTTGAGTATCTCCCTGCCCTCTTTCAGTTTTGCATGCAGATTCTTTATTTCCAGAATTTTACCCATATTCTAATATATACTTTTTTCTACTGCGATAGTTATTCAATTTTTGTTTTTTCAAACCTCAGGCACCCGCCTGACATTGTGGAGCAAGTGTTGAATCATTAGCCTATGCTGCCCTCGAGCGAAAGTGAGAGCAGTTTCTGCGCCTCAACGGCAAACTCCATAGGAAGCTTGCCAAGCACCTCCTTGGCATAACCGTTGACAATCAGACCAACGGCGTCCTCGGCCGTGATTCCTCTCTGGCGGCAATAGAACAGCTGATCCTCACTTATCTTGGAAGTGGTGGCCTCATGTTCAAGCACCGCGCCCGGATTTGCACAGTCAATGTAAGGGAAAGTGTGCGCACCGCATTTGTCACCAATCAGCAGACTGTCACATTGAGAAAAATTCACGGCATTGTCCGCATTAGGGAGCACCTTCACAAGACCTCTGTAACTGTTCTGGCTCCTGCCTGCGGAAATTCCCTTGCTCACTATTCGGCTGCGTGTGTTCTTTCCAATGTGAATCATCTTTGTTCCGGTATCGGCCTGCTGGTAATTGTTGGTAATGGCAACTGAATAGAACTCGGACACTGTGTTGTCTCCTTTGAGTATTGTGCTCGGATATTTCCAGGTTATTGCACTTCCGCTCTCAACCTGTGCCCAGAACAACTTGCTGTTGTCACCCTTGCATATACCTCTCTTTGTCACGAAATTGTAAATTCCGCCCTTGCCGTCCTTGTCACCGGGATACCAGTTCTGAACGGTTGAATATTTCACTGTGGCATCCTTTTCCACAACTATTTCAACAACAGCCGCATGCAGCTGGTTCTCATCCCTTTGTGGAGCGGTGCAGCCCTCTAGATAACTCACGTAGGAGCCCTCGTCGGCAACTATGAGCGTTCGCTCGAACTGTCCTATGCCCTTGGCGTTTATCCTGAAATATGAGGAAAGTTCCATAGGGCACTTCACGCCCTTTGGAATGTAACAGAATGAACCGTCCGAGAATACCGCACTGTTAAGTGCGCTGAAGAAATTGTCCCCGGCAGGAACAACCGAAGCCAGATACTTCCTCACCAGTTCAGGATATTCCTTCACCGCCTCGGAAAACGAGCAGAAAATTATGCCCTTCGCCGAAAGGTTCTTTCTGAAAGTGGTCTTTACCGAAACTGAATCAAAAACCGCATCAACGGCCACGCCTGCCAGTATGTCACGCTCGTGCAATGGAATTCCAAGCTTGTCAAAAGTGCGTGCAAGTTCCGGGTCTATCTCCTTCTTCTCTCCTTCCGCGGCCTGCTTTTTTACAGCAGGTGCAGCGTAATAAATTATATCATTGTAATCTATCGCCGGTATATCAAGATGACCCCAGGAAGGCATAGTCATCTTCTGCCATTTGTGAAATGCTTCAAGCCTGAAGTCAAGCAGCCACTGCGGCTCCTCCTTCTTGCTGGAAATAAGCCGTATGATATCCTCGTTCAAACCCTTTGGAATGAACTCCTGCTCTATGTCTGTGACAAAGCCCTCCTTGTATTCGCTGGCATAGATTTCCTCTATGCTCCTGTTGGTTTTCTTTAACTCTTCCTGCTTCATAAAATTTCAACGGATGCAAAGATACTGCCCCCGCACTGAATTTGCAAGGTCAACATTTTACAGGTAACTTGGCAACACTTAAGAAGCGGTACACACTACCCATGCTGCAGGTACTGCCTAAGTGGTGCCGTTGAGTACTGGTAGCCTTTATTCCCCTACTGGTACTCACATACCGCCTATAGAAGTATTTCTGGTGGCTGCTGATGAGAGCGGTACTCACACTCGTTCTCAAGTTAGTGGCAATAAAGCTCAGCGATAATTATTGTTTGTAATAGATATGCTATATTTACACTGATAAATTGCAATTACACCGGCTTGGTCTTTACGGGAAAAGTATATGTTTTAACATCTGCAGGAACATTCAGTGCAGCAATCTTCAGTTACTTGAACAAGTGTTCAGCCGTGATTTGTCTGATTGATTTGCGGGCGTACATGTTGTCAACCAAACCACAAGGTGTGACATACGCCAGTGAAACAGACTTCTTTGTTTTTGATACTTTCTTGAATATTCTGATTCGTTCCTGCACGTGCTTGTCGTATGCTTTGTCTATTTCAAACTCAGTGTTGGAATATTTCATTTCGCACATTGTTATGGTTTTGTCTTTCCTGTCTATAAGCAAATCAATCTGGGCTCCTGTTCTAAGGTCTTCATCCAAATCAGGATTTCTTTTTTCGGCTTCAGTTGGTCTGTATACCCAGGAACAAGCTGTATTAAGCATTCCACTTATTCCCAATCCGTCAAGCATTTGATCAATGTGATGGAATTTGGACTTATGTTAGAAAAAGATAGCGATTGCGCCAAATAATAATATTATTATTTGGCATAATCTTATAAAAAAGCATAGATTGCGCCAGGCAATAAATCGGCTAATGTGAATCGCCTTTGATATTTATGCAGGAGGCTATGAGATAGCCCATTATGGCAACGCCGGCAAAGACTATGAGAATATCCACGGCGTGGATGTCAACAGGATACCAGGTTGTGAGATAGTTGCCTGGCAGGGCAATGAAATGTGTCTTTATCTGAAGAAGGCAAAGTGCCAGACCAAGAATCATACCTGTTGCTGCTCCAAGCAATGATATCAGGGCGCCTTGAAGCGAGAAAATTCTTTTTATAAGCGAATCCTGCATTCCCATTGAATGGAAGGTGAGCATTTCATCATGCTTTTCAAGAACCAGCATTGAAAGCGAAGAAAAGATATTTATGGCCACAATGAATATCACAAAGAAAAGAATGAGATATACCATGGCCTTTTCCATATTCACCATTTTGAAAATAACGGCATTCTGCTGATATATGTCCTTCACGCTGAATTCTTCCGGCTTGAATATTTCCTTCAATTCCGTTTCAATATCCGCCAGGAAACGATTGTCTCCTGCGTAAACCTCAACTCTGCTGAACTCGTTGCTGTCATATTCTATAAGTTCCTGAAGCAGAGGAATATCAACGTACATAAGGTTCGTATCGTAACCTGATATGTCCTGAATCACGCCTTCAGGGAAAACTTTGGTTGAATTGAGCGAGGAATATGGATTTATGAGCGAAATGGTGGAACTTCTGCTCGGGAAATAAATCTCAACGGGATTCATGAAAGCAGGATTCACACCAAGTGCCGATGCAAGCGATTTTGTAAAAACCGCCATTTGAATCTCTGAGAACCTTGTGGAAAAACTTCCCTGGAGTATGGCGGACACCAAGGATGCCTTGCGTCCGTAAAGCGTGTCTATTCCAACGGCAGTTGCTATTTTCTGTCTGCCGTTGTACTGAAGAAAAACGGTCTGGCTTACCACCTTGGCAACATATACATCACTATCGCCGGTGGAAAATCTGTCTTTAAGAAGTCTTAGCTTCATCACCTGCCAGGGTTCAAGTTCGAATGAAGCGCCTTTGCGTGCCTCAACAACAAAAGATGCCTTGTGCTCGGTGTAGAATTTCTGAATTATGCCGTCGAAACCGTTATAGACTGAAAGTATCACTATAAGTGCCATTGTTCCAATGCAGATTCCAATGGCACTTATCATTGAAATGATATTTATGACATTGTGCTTTTTTCTGGCAAAGAGATACCTCCAGGCTATGAATAACGGAACGTTCATATCATTTCTTGAGCAGTTCGTCAAGATGGGCTACGTAATCGAGCGTGGTGTCAAGGCAGAAAAGGATTTCAGGGATTATCCTGAGCTGATGTCCCATTTCGCGTCCGAGTTCGCCTCTTATGGATTTGGTCTGGTCCTTGAGCATCTCCATTACTTTTCCCTGCTTTTCAGATGGGAATATGCTCACGTATACCTTGGCAAAAGAAAGGTCCGGACTCACCCTCACCTCGCTCACGGTAAGAAGGGCGCCATCAAAGGCAGCCATCCCCTTGCGTCTTATGATTTCGGCAAGATTTCGCTGGAGCTCCCTGTCTATCTTGAGCAGTCTTGTACTACCTTCTTCCATTGCACTAGTTGAATTTGAGAATGAAATAATTCTTCTTACCTTTCTGAACAAGAATGTATTTCCCATTGATGAGCTTGTCCTGGCCAAGAACACCGTTCACATCTGTAAACTTCTCCTTGTTTATGCTCAGACCGTTTGCTGCAATCATCTTGCGGCATTCACCCTTTGATGGGAAAATATTCGTGTCAACGGCAAGCAGGTCAATTATGCCGCCACCTAGTTTCTCTGATGGAAGTTCGTACTGAGGAACGCCATCGAACACTGCAAGGAAAGTTTTCTCATCAAGTTTCTGAAGTGCTTCCTGAGTTGAGTTTCCGAACAGTATCCCGCTTGCCTCAACAGCCTTCTTCCACTCTTCCTCGCCATGAACCATTATTGTTATCTCCTTGGCAAGAAGTTTCTGGAGCTCCCTCTTGTGAGGTTCAGCCTTGTGTGCTTCAATGGCAGTTTCAATGGTCTGCCTGTCAAGCATTGTGAAAATCTTTATGTACTTGATGGCATCATCATCTGTAACGTTCATCCAGAACTGATAGAAGGTGTATGGAGAAGTGTAGTTCGCATCCAGCCATACGTTACCCTTCTCGGTTTTTCCAAACTTGCCGCCATCGGCCTTGGTAATGAGAGGACAGGTAAGCGCGTACGCCTCGTTGCCTGTGATTCTGCGGATAAGTTCAGTACCTGTTGTTATGTTGCCCCACTGGTGCGATCCGCCCATCTGCAGCTTGCAATTGTGATGCTTGTTCAGGTAAAGGAAATCATAACCCTGAAGCAGCTGGTAGCTGAATTCGGTGAAAGACAAGCCCTCACGCGCCTCGCCGCTCAAACGTTTCTGCACGCTGTCCTTTGCCATCATGTAGTTCACGGTTATGTGCTTGCCAATGTCCCTGATGAAATCAAGGAAACCGTAATCCTTCATCCAGTCATAATTGTTCACGAGCACTGCGGCATTCTCCTTGTCACTGTCAAAATCAAGGAAACGGCTCAGCTGTTTCTTGATGCACTCCTGATTATGACGAAGTGTTTCAAGACTCAGCAGATTCCTCTCAGCGTTCTTCATTGAAGGGTCACCTATCATTCCGGTTGCACCTCCTATGAGAGCGAAAGGCTTGTGCCCGCAATTCTGGAAATGCTTGAGCATCATTATACTTACCAAATGACCTATATGCAATGAATCGGCTGTAGGATCAATACCAACATAAGCCGCTGTAGGCTCTTTCATCAATTGCTCTTCTGTACCTGGCATCATTGTATGAATCATTCCCCTCCAGGTAAGTTCCTCTACAAAATTCTTCATATCTTCTTTAATATTATTCTTTCACTTGCGATAGTTATTTTTTTCACTTGCGATAGTTACTCTAAAGGCCTTCCAAATTTTTGCCACGCCGTACCAGTCTTTATGCAGTCCACAGAC
>JAZRWT010000168.1:0-8062 GCA_045599845.1 Candidatus Egerieisoma sp.
GACTTCAACAGGGCTGTGGCTCAGGATAATATGAATTATGTTGAGGTTACGGCTAAGGTTGACAAGCAGGTGGTTCCTGACGAGCTGATTCTGAATGTATCCGTGTATGAGAAGGACTTGAAGAAAGGCCAGACTCTGGAGAGCATTGAGACAGGTATGATAAAGGTGGTCAAGGATCTTGGTTTGAATCCAAAGGATGTGATGACTATTGATGACATGGGTGCTTCACTTAGAAAGAAATTCCTCAAAAAGGACGAGGTTCAGGAGAGGAGGTCATATACTTTGAAACTATCGAACGCGAACCAGCTGGCTGTTTGCATGGACAGTTTCGGCCAGATGGGCATTTACGACATGAATCTTGGCCAGATGAAGGTTTCGGCAAATCTTGAGAAGCAGACAAAGGATGAGCTGCTTGAGGCTGCGGCACGTCAGGCAAAGGAGAATGCAGATGTTCTTACCGGGGCTCTTGGCACAAAGACAGGCAAGCCAATCTACATCCAGTCATATTATAACATTGCGCAGAACTCTTATCAGCCAAGGTATATGGTAAAAGCCATGCTTGCTGCCGATTCTATGGAGGCTGCAAATATGGCCGGCGGTACTGAACTTGACGTTGACAAGGTTTCGCTCAGCATAAGCGTTACATGCAGGTTTGAGATTCTTGACAAATAGTTTTTCTGATTTTTTGAGTTTGTTCAATTTGAGATCTGTCTGGAATATGAGAGCAACTGAAACGGCTCATCAATAAATACGTTTTTTATATAAAATCTTGCGTCCCGTTTCAAGAATTTGTACATTTAGTTTTGCTGAGTATTCAAAAATATTTTTTAAAACGGAGGAAGGGCTACCAAAAAGTCTTGGAATTGAAGAAAATACCTCACTCACAGTGCTTGTTAGCGAGGTGCATTTTCTAAAAGCGGGCTTTATGGTCAGCCCATCATTTTTTTTGATAATTTTTTGCGAAAATTCCATAAAAAATTATTGTAATTCAATAATTATTTTTACATTTGCGTGAAATCTAACAATCAAGACAAACGATATGGAATGGTGGAATTCATTGAGCCTCCCTATGCAGATACTCTGGGGAGTGACTCTGGTAGCTTCTCTGATATTCGTTATTCAGAGCATTATGACATTTATCGGAGCCGATGCCGATTCTGATTTTGGAGACGGAGCTGATTTTGACTCAGGCTCCTCAGATTTTTCCACTGGCGATAGTGACACAAGCGGGGCCGACGGCGCGGATTCGGACAGCGGTTCGAACCTGCTCACATTCAGGAACCTTGTGAATTTCTGCATGGGCTTCGGCTGGTCTGCCATCCTGCTCGGAAGTTCAATCGGATCAGTGGCATTGCTGATGATTGTTTCTGTAATCATTGGCGTTGGCCTGGTAGCCGCAGTCATCTACCTGTTCAAATGGATGAGCTCTATGCAGCAGTCCGGAAACATTGACCTGTACCAGAGTGCGGTTGGTTGCGAGGGCAGCGTTTATCTCAGAATCCCTGGCGAGCGCAAAGGTGAGGGAAAGGTTCAGATTACCATCAACTGTTGTGTGAGGGAGTATAACGCCGTAACGGATGGGCCGGCACTTCCTACAGGTGCTTTCATAAAGGTGGTTGAGGTTGTTAACAACAGCACCGTGCTCGTTGAAGAGGTGGGTGCCATGATAATATAAAAGAATATAAACCTTATAAATTATAGAGCTCAAGTTTCGCATTTATGCGAAACACCTATTTTGAGGCATTTATGCCGATAAAAAAGTCCCTCTCTTAAAAAGTCGCATAGCGACCGCACCGGAAGGCGCGCAATCCCCCTCGGGGGGCGCAGACGTAAGTCTGCGGGGGGTCTAAAAAATAAAAAGAGACTGCTAAAAAGTTATAGACTTTTTCGCAGAGGGATTTAGGGAGAGGGTAAAATACCAGGAACGTGCGGTGGGAAAAAGTTTCGCAAGCCCCCGTAAGTTCTTGAAAAGTAATAAATTAAATACTTGCGAAACTTGAGTTATAGAGTTATGTATATCTATCTTATTGTAATTATTGTAGTGGTTCTTTGTGTAAGCCTTTCAGCCATAATGGCCAGGTACAAAAGATGCCCTTCAGACAAGATTCTTGTGATTTACGGAAAAACCGGAAAAAACAAACAAGGAGGTATTTCATCGGCAAAATGCGTTCATGGCGGTGCCTCATTCATCTGGCCGGTGTTCCAGAGCTATGCGTTCATGGATCTTACACCTATCTCTATAGAGTGCAACCTTACGAACGCTCTTTCAAAGCAGAACATCCGTGTTGACGTTCCTTGCCGCTTCACGGTGGCCATTTCAACCGAGCAGGACAATATGACAAATGCGGCCGAACGTCTTCTTGGTCTTTCAACGGAGGATATACGCAACATTGCAACCGATATTCTTTTTGGTCAGCTCCGTTTGGTCATTGCTACCATGGACATTGAGGAAATCAACTCTGACCGTGACAAATTCCTTGCGAACGTAAGCACCAACGTTGAGGCCGAGCTCAGAAAAATAGGTTTGAAACTCATAAACGTTAACGTTACCGATATCCGTGACGAATCCGGTTACATTGAAGCTCTTGGAAAAGAGGCTGCTGCAAAGGCTATCAACGATGCAAAGAAGAGCGTTGCCGAGCAGAACCGATACGGTGAAATAGGTAAGGCAGAGGCAGACAGGGACAAGGATATCAGAATTGCAGAGACTTCAAGGGATACACGTATCAACACAGCCGATGCAAATGCAAAGGCCGTTGAGGGTGAGAACAATTCAAGGATTGCCATTGCCCAGTCAGACGCTCTCAGGCGTGAAAAACAGGCCGAGGCTGAGCGTCAGGCAGTTGCTGCCGAGAAGGTTCAGGCCGCAAAAGCTCTGGAGGAGGCTTATAAATCGGAGCGTGACGCCGAGCTGGCCCGTGCCGAAAGGGAGAAAGCAACTCAGATGGCCAACATCGTGGTTGCTGCCCAGATAGCAAAGGAGAAAGCAATAATCGAGGCTGAGGCACTTGCCGAGCAGTACAGAAGGAAGGCTCAGGGTGAGGCAGACGCCATTTACGCCAAAATGGAGGCACAGGCCCGCGGTACTCTTGAAATTCTCTCAAAACAGGCCGATGGTTTCAACCGCATGGTTCAGGCCGCCGCAAACGATCCTCAGAAGGCAGTGCTCATGATGATTGCAGACCGCTTGCCAGAACTTGTAAAGACTCAGGTTGAGGCTGTGAAAGGCATTAACATTGACAAGGTTACGGTTTGGGACAATGGTAGCGGCAAGGACGGCAAGACCGCAACTGCAAACTTCGTTTCCGGTCTCATGCAGTCAGTCCCACCATTGGAGGACCTTTTCAAGATGGCCGGCATGAACCTCCCATCATACCTTAAAGGCAAGGAGAATGCAGCGGAACCGGCAGAAACTTCCGAAGTTGCCGAATGATCTTCCACTGGCGATAGTTAACTCAAGTTTCGCAAGCCTATCGCAAGTTCTTGAAAAGTAATAATGCTTGCGAAATTCGAGTGGTCAATAAAAGTCCCAGAGTATGATAGTAGTAAACATTGATGTAATGCTCGCCCGCAGGAAAATGTCCTGCGGAGAGCTTGCACAGAAGATAGGCATCACACCCGCAAACCTTTCCATACTGAAGACAGGAAAGGCCAAGGCCATACGCTTTTCTACAATGGATGCTATATGCAAGGCCCTGGAATGCCAGCCTTCTGATATATTAGAATGGAGGCCAGATGAAGGCTGAATGCAAAAATATAGTTCTATGTATTGCAAGGTAGTATAATTTGTATATCTTTGTGCTCAAAATAGATTTATCTACAAACAACAATTCATTATCATGAAAAAATTATTTTGTGTTTTTGCCTTTGTGCTCGGTATGGTTGCCAGCGCATCGGCTCAGTTCCTCAATCCAAAGCAGCCTGTTCCAAACGACACCACTGTTGTTACAGGAAAGTTGGACAACGGACTTACTTATTTCATCAAACACAATGAGAAACCTGCCCAGAGGGCTGATTTCTATATCGTATCCAATGTTGGTTCAATCCAGCAGGACAGCACACAGGGCGGTCTTGCCCATTTCCTCGAGCACATGTGCTTCAACGGACTCAAGGACTTCCCGGACAAGGAATTGTTCACATATCTTGAAGGCATAGGTGCCAAGTTCGGTGCAAACATCAACGCAGGAACAGGTATTGAGAGCACATCATACATGCTCAACAATATTCCTGTAACAAGAACAGGCATAGTTGATTCATGTCTGCTCATCCTTCAGAACTACGGCGCTTACGTAACCTGCAATCCTAAGGACATTGACGAGGAGCGCGGCGTAATCATTGAGGAGAAGAGAACCAGGAACACTGCCAGCTGGAGATATCAGACATTCATGTTTGACCATCTTTTCAGAGGCAGCAAGTATTCTGTTGCCCTTCCTGAACTCATTGGCAGCGAGGAGCAGTTGAAGACTTTCAAACCAGAGACACTCGTTGACTACTATCACACCTGGTACCGTCCTGACCTTCAGGCCATAATAGTTGTAGGTGACGTTGACGTGAACTATGTTGAGAACCAGATTAAGAAGACTTTCAACGTACTTCCTAAGAGAGAGAATCCAAAACCTAAGGAGATGTACAATGTTCCTGAAAACGAGCAGCCTATAGTTGGAGTTTTCACAGACAAGGAATTCCCTTCAACACAGATGACAATGTTCCTCAAGCAGGCACCTATTCCTGTAGAGTACAGAAACCTTGGAATGGTTGTGCTTGTTGATTTGTACAAGGATATTGCAAGTACCATTCTTTCAGAGAGATTCAATGACATAGCTTCAAGACCGGATGCTCCGTTCCTTAATGCGAGTGCAGGATTCGGTTCCATTGTAATGACCCTTGATGCACTTTTTCTTGATGTTCAGACCAAGGAGGATGAAATGCTTTCAGGATTCCAGGCTGCATTGAACGAATTGGAAAGAGCAAAACGTTTCGGTTTCACCAACGCAGAGTTTGAAAGGGCAAAGAGCAATGTTCTCAAGCGTTATGAGCGCGCAGCAGAGAATGAGGCAGGCCGGGAGAACGGTACAATAGTTTATGATTACATAAATGCTTTCACAAAAGGCTATGCATATCCTTCTCCAAGTAAGGAGTATGAAATTGTAAAGGGATATTTTGACATTGGTGCAGTTGCGCTTCCTGCTGTGAATCAGTTGATGGCTCAGATGGTTGACTACAAGAACGCAGTCATTCTCGCAGCCGCTCCTGAGAAGGAGGGTGTGAAGCTTCCAAGTGAAGATGAACTCGTTGCAACTGTATCTGCTGCACAGGCCGCAGAACTCACGGCACCTGTTGAGGAAAGTGCAAACGAACCTCTTGTTGACGCCGCAGCTCTCAAAGGTTCAAAGGTTATGAAAGTTTCCGAAGACAAGTTCGGTACACAGAAGCTGGTTCTTGCAAACGGTATTGAGATTTATGTCAAGAAAACCGATTTCAAGAAAGATGAGGTGATGTTCAAGATTTACCTGGAAGGCGGAAAATCCGTGCTTGCAGACGACCTGCTTCCTGTATGGGCTGAAGAGATTGGAAGCGGAAATATCTTCACTTCATATGCCGGCCTTTCAAAATTCTCACAGCCGGCTCTTGAAAAGGCTCTGGCAGGCAAAGCCGCTCACGTATCGCCTTTCGTAAGCAATCTTTCCAATGGCGTTTCAGGTTCAGGTTCACCAAAGGACTTCGAAATAATGATGCAGCTTGCATACCTGTATTTTGCAGATCCAAGATTCAATGCCGATGAAATTAATGTTGGTGTGAACATGATCAAGCAAGTGCTCCCTAACGCCCTTAAGGATCCAAACACAATCTTTGGAATAGAATTCTACAAGTCAATGTTCGGAGGCAGCCCAAGAAGACCGCTTCTGGATGAGAACATTATGGACAGGGCAACAGTTGAGAAATACGAGCAGTCATACAGGCAATTGTTCAGCAATGCAAAGGGCGCAAAGATGTTCATTGTTGGCAATGTTGAGCTTTCTGAAATTCAGCCTATGCTCGAGAAATACATAGGTTCCCTTCCAATGGGCAAGGAGGCAGTCAAGAAAACCGCAAACATTGCTCTGCCTGTAAAGGGTAAAGTTGAGAACATTTTCACGGCACAGATGACAGCTCCGAAGACAACTGTAGGTCTGGTTTACAATGGAAACATTGATTGGACACTCAAGAACGCCGTTGCTGTTTCAGCCTTGAAGAACATTCTTGATCTCACTTACACAAAGACCATACGTGAGGAAGAGGGCGGTACATACGGAGTAGGTGTTGGTTCACAACTCTCAGTTTACCCTGAGTCACGCGCCGCTGTGGTGATGCAGTTCGATACAGACCCTGCAAAGGCTGAGAAACTATGTGCAAAGACAATCGAAGGCATTGAGGATATTGCAGCCAATGGTGTTTGCCAGGACTACATCGACAAGACCCGTGAGACAATGCTCAAGAGCGTTCCTGAACAGCAGATCACCAACGGATACTGGCTCAGCGTTATAGACAGCTACGTTACCGAGGGTCATGATGTTGACACCGAGAAGATTGACACCATAAAGGAGGTTGTTACTTCAGACAACATCAAGGCCATTGCAAACGCCATACTCTCACAGGGCAACCTTATCAAGGTTATCATGAACCCTGAAGCAGCTCCTGAGGCATCTTCTGAGGCAGCTCCAGCTGAGACAAAATAAGCATTTACCAAGCGCTCTTAGCGGAAGAGCGTATCTTCCGCTTGAAGCGTTAGGCAAGACTCTGCCGCTTGATTGGGGCAGTAATAACGCTTCTGCTTGATTGGGGCAGTAATAACGCTTCTGCTTGATTGAGGCAGTAATAACACTTCCGCTTGATAGCGGCAATCACTTCATCTAAAAAATTTCGCCTTTCCGGGGCGAAATTTTTTATATTCCAGTGTCTGCCGCTGTATTCGGTCACATTTTTGCCTCACATCATGTCCGTTTTTAGCTGAAAACCATTGTTTGATTATGTTTCTGGCCCCCCAACCATGCTCAATACCCATTCCTGTCTGGTATTGAGCATACCCGTATTCGTAACTGGCTGATATTCAGTAGGGGTAAAATGACAACCATGCTCAATACCCATTCCTGTCTGGTATTGAGCATACCCGTATTCGTAACTGGCTGATATTCAGTAGGGGTAAAATGGCAACCATGCTCAATACCTATTTCTGTCTGGTATTGAGCATACCCGTATTCGTAACTGGCTGATATTCAGTATGGGTAAAATAGCAACCATGCTCAATACCTATTTCTGTCTGGTATTGAGCATACCCGTATTCGTAACTGCCTGATATTCAGTAGGGGTAAAATGGCAACCATGCTCAATACCTCATTGATATGAGTATTGAGCACGCTAATTGTTAAACGAGAGAATTCAGCCAAGAATATCATTGATGCAGGTCTGAGCGCAGACGCAGCCGAACACGGCCGGCAGGTAAGAAATGGTACCCACCTGTGATTTCTTGTTGCGCTCTTCTGCCTGGATTATGGCGTTGCGGTCCGGCAATTCCTCAGAAAACACAGCCTTGAAACCTTTCGACACCCCAAGCTTGCGCAATTTCTTCCTGAGAATATATGCCAGAGGGCAATTGTACGATTTGGAAATGTCAGCTACCCTCACGGCTGTTGCATCCATCTTGGCTCCGCTGCCCATTGAACTGACAAGCGGAAGCCCATTGTCCATACAATATTTTATAAGGGCAATCTTTGGGGAAAGAGTGTCAATGGCGTCAATCACATAATCAAGATCCGCCTTGTATGGGTCAAGAATTTCCGCCACGGTCTTTCCGCCTGCTGTCTCCTCTGCGTCACGGCTCCCATCTGCTCCAGTGCCAGCTTCTTCGCAATGATTCCCATCTGCTCCAGTGCCAGCTTCTTCGCAATGATTCCCATCTGCTCCAGTGCCAGCTTCTTCACAATGATTCCCGTCTGCTCCAGCGCCAGCTTCTTCACAATGATTCCCATCTGCTCCAGTGCCAGCTTCTTCACAAATTTCCCCAAGAATATAGTCATCAACAAGG
>JAZRWT010000169.1:0-4229 GCA_045599845.1 Candidatus Egerieisoma sp.
GAGAACTGACGGCTGAATTCCAATAACTTCATAGACTATGTAACTTGTTGAAGCAAAGGTAGGAATATAAGTTCAGACCAACAAGAAATTATGCGGAAAACTGCGGATAATCATTATAGTTTATAAAGCAGGATCGGAACAATATTTAAAACACCGGACCTTGTGACATAAGTAAAACCCCGGAAGTTTTCAATTAACTACCGGGGTTTCGAATATATTATTGGTAATATATTACAGTGTATGGGCAATCTGCTCAACTTGTGAGAACAAGCGCAGGAAATTGCCTCCGAGAATACCTGTAATTGCAGATTCCGAATATCCTCTTCTTTTGAGTTCAGATGTGATTGCAGGCATCTTTGTTACATCCTCCAAGCCCTGAGGTGGAATTTCAATACCATCGTAGTCCGAACCCAATCCAACATGTTCAGGACCAACCAGAGAAACTGCATGGTCTATATGGTCAACAAGATCCTTTACTCCTGGCCTTGGAATTGCAAAAAGTCTGTCCCTCACGTCAAAGAAAGCTTTTCTTATCTCAGGATCCTGAGTGTTCTGCTTGAAAGCGGTCTCCTTCTCCTCGAACTCGTCGGAAACCTTGCTGAACTCCTCGTAGTACTTGTCACTTATGAATGCAGGATAGAAATTAATCTGGATTACTCCATCCTTTGCAGCCAGATCCTTTATCATCTGGTCTGTCATATTCCTCGGACGGTTTGCAAGCGCCCTGCAGCAACTGTGGGTGGCTACGATAGGAGCCTTTGAATATTTGAGGCAATCATAGAAAGATTCATCGGAAATATGAGATACATCAACCATCATACCCAAACGGTTCATTTCCTTGATTACTTCAACTCCGAAAGGGCTTACGCCGTGCCAGGTTGGAGTCTTGCCTGTGCATGAATCGCAGATGTCGTTATTACGGGAATGTGTAAGTGTAAGATACCTCACTCCCATTCTGTAGAACAATCTCAACAGACTCAGATCCTTCTGAATAGGCAGACCGTTCTCCATTCCAAGGAAGATGGCCAGCATGCCCCTCTCCTTCAATTCTCTGGCCTCCTGTACGCTATGAGCAATGGCAGCTTTGCCAGGATACTTGTACACTGCATCATAAGTTGCAGCTATAAGCTGCAGTGCCTTTCTGGTAGCAGCATCGGGCTCAAGCAGGTTTGAAGTATAGATAGCAAAGAAAGACGCATCAACTCCGCCTTTGAACAATTTGTCAAAGTCCACATGGTTAGTTGTGTTCTTTTCTGTATAAGGATAGCCTTCCCATATTCTTGATGGGGTATCGCAGTGTGAATCAAGGACAAATGCCTTGCTGTGCAATTCTTCTGATGTCATTTGTATGGATTTTTAATTGTTATCGGTTCTATTTGCCTGGTACATATCGTTTTCCACCGTTATCTGCAATAATGTTTTCCGGTTTGCCGTAATATGTAATCCTTGATGTCATGTTCGCATGCATAGAAATCTTTCTGTTTGCATACACATAAACTTTTGAAACTCCTGAAGCCTTGACTTCCGCTTCCGGAGCATCCAGTCCCTTTGCATCAACCATCGCAGTTCCACTGGCCTGAATCAGAACCATTGTTGCGCTTCCTGCAAAATAACTGTCAGTCGAACCTGAGGCATTTATTGTAACTGTATCGTCAACATCCCCTGTGTACCTGCATACGCTTGAACCTGACAACTCAATATTCATATTGGAGCATTTACTGTTGATGGTAAGGTGTGAACTGCCCGAAGCTTTGCAAGTCACAATATCAAAATGGCCGCTGGCAGTAAATTCTGCAGCCCCGCTCACATCACCTCTGAGTTTCATGGCATCCACGTTTACTACAGCATCACATGCACCTGAAATATCGAAAACAAAAGCACCGGTCCTGAAATTCCCTTCTGTTTTCAGGGAACAGGACCCTGACAGATCAACGCTGTTGAGTTCAGGCATTTCCAATTCAACTTGAACCTGATTATCCTTCCCTTTCTTGTTTGAATCGAACATATGGGACAATTTCTCCGTGAAACTCTTGTTGAATGACAAAATAAGGGTCTCTTTGTCCTGTTTTATATCCAGACAAGTTTCAAGTTCCTCAGGGCAGGAAACTTTAATGATCTGGCTGGTGCCCTTTTTTACCAGAATACTGAACTGATGAGATGCCCTGATACCATAATATCCTGTCATTTTGAACTCACGTTCAACATTGCCTGCATGAGCAGACACCGAAAAAAGCACGATAGCTGAAATTATACTGATAAATTTTCTCATATATAAATTGTTATTATTTAAGCAATTCCAGGCTTCTTCTTACAAAATCATTCAGAGCCTTTCCCTTGAGCATATTGTTTGAAAGAAGCGCAATGTCAGCCATCTGCTTGAGCAGGTCACTTCCGTTGGCAAACTTTTCCATCATCTCACGTCGCTGAGCTTTCAGCTGATCAATGCTTGAATTCAACTCGCTCTTCCTATCCGTGTCCTCTTTTGAAACATCCTCCGTCTTCTTGCCCTTGTTTGCAGCGTCAATCTGGTCCAGCTCTCCTTTGAGTGAATTCATCCTTGCCTCAAAATCAGCAATTTCAGCAGAATTCTTCTCACTGCGTTCATTCATCAACTTCTTAACGAGAACATTGTCAGCGTTAAGCACAAGTGTGTATGAATCAGGCATCTGACCGTAAAAATTCATACCGCCGCCAAGTTTGCTCATCTCCCTGTACCTGCGCATGAACTCGCTTTGTGTAATGGTAATAGGCTGCGCATCCTCTCCCAAATTCTCTATCTTCACAAAATAGTTGGCACCCTTAGGCATTACTGCATTCAGGGCATTGTTCATATCCTGCTGAAGGTCCTCATCAACTGCAGCCTGCTCCTTTTTCTCCTTGGCAATAAGATTGTCAATGGTATCTGAATCTACTCTTGCAAACTGGGAGTCAGACAACTTGCTTTCGAGCAAATTTACAAAATGTGCATCAAGTTCGCAATCGAACAGCAAAACATTATATCCTTTTGACTTTGCCTGTTCTATGTATGAGTACTGGTTCTCAGAATCCGTTGAATAGAGATAAACTACTTTCTTGTCCTTGTTGGTCTGCGCATCCTTGATGAGTTTCCTGTAATCCTCGAAGCCGTAATATTTGCCATCAACGTCCTTGAAAAGGGCGAACTTCACGGCTCTGTCATAGAATTTTTCATCAGAAAGCATACCGTACTCAATAAAGAGCTTAATATTGTCCCACTTGCTCTCAAAGTTCTCCTTGTTGTCCTTGGCTATCTCCTCAAGCTTGTCAGCAACTTTCCTGGTTATATATGTTGAGATTTTCTTTACCGATGCATCTTCCTGAAGATAGCTCCTTGACACATTTAGAGGAATATCCGGTGAATCTATAACTCCATACAATAGTGTGAGGAAATCCGGAACAATGTTCTCAACATGGTCGGTCACATACATCTGATTGCAGAAAAGCTGAATCTTGTTCTTCATTATATCCATCCTCTCCTTGATCTTTGGGAAATACAGTATTCCGGTGAGATTGAAAGGATAATCAATGTTCAAATGAATCCAGACCAAAGGCTCGTCCTGCATAGGATAAAGTTCCCTGTAAAATTTCAGATAGTCTTCATCCTTGAGGTCCTTAGGATTCCTTGCCCACAGCGGCTCAATGTTGTTGATAACTTTATCTTCCTGTGTATCAACCATCTTTCCATCCTTCCACTCCTGTTTCTTGCCGAACACAACAGGAACAGGCATGAATTTGCAGTACTTGTTGAGAAGTTCTTCAATCTTTGTCTTTGATGCAAATTCAACAGACTCGTCATCAAGATGCAGAATTATCTCGGTTCCCCTGTCCGCTTTTTCCACCTCTTCCATCTGGAACTCTGGAGAGCCGTCACAAGACCATTTAACGCCCTTTGAACCTTCTTTCCATGACAATGATACAATCTCCACCTTCTTGCTAACAATGAAGGCAGAATAGAAGCCAAGGCCGAAATGACCTATGATTGACTGTATGTTGTCTTTGTATTTCTCAAGGAATTCACCTGCACTGGAAAAAGCTATCTGATTTATGTACTTGTCAATTTCAGCGGCTGTCATACCAATACCCCTGTCTGAAATGGTAATGGTCTTTGCCTTCTCATCAACTGCAACCCTAACGGAATTATTGCCAATCTCCCCTTTGAACTCACCTGCATTGGACAGAGCCCTAAGCTTCTGAGTAGCATCAACCGCATT
>JAZRWT010000170.1:0-1976 GCA_045599845.1 Candidatus Egerieisoma sp.
TGAGAAGATTACTGGCACAAATGACTATTATTACGACAATGCCAATTTCGCCATTCTTGGACTCGTAATTGAAAAAGTTTCAGGCATGAGCTATGAAGAGTATATGACAAAATATGTATGGGGACCGGCCGGCGTAACGGACATACATGTTGGACGTACAAAGAAATCTGACAAATATCCTAATGAAACAATATACTACCCTCAGAATTCTGCAACAGGATATGGAAACGATTTCAATGTAATATATGCTTTGGGAGGTCTTATTGCCAGCACTGATGAACTTATGCAGCTTATGGCGGCAGTTGACTACGGAACCAAAGTTCCTGATATTCTCAAGCCTGAAACTCTGGATTTGATGTACACACCATCGCCTTACTACAGCCGTTACGCAAAAGGCTGGAGAGTGGGGCATCCTAATTTCCCTCAATGGGCATCATATCACACAGGGAACCTGTCAGGAACAGCCACAATGTGGGTAAGAGGTCAGAGGGAGAAGGACGGAAGAAGTGGCGTTAACTGCGTCATGGTATGTAACTCAAGAAGTTATAAGGACTTGTCTGATGGTTCGGATATAGATGACAATCTGTTCTACGTTTTAAGGGAGTTCCATTCATACTTCACGTCACATTAACTTATAAAATCATTGATTGTCTTTTGATTCCAACAAAAAGACAGCAGAAACAAAGTGGTAATTTTAACAGAAGAAATCATGAAAAAATTGTTAAACTCAACTTTAGTTACGGTATGGGCATTCCTTTGCCTTTCGTGGGGACCGATATATGCGCAAGACATAATAAGCACAAATGCAGACAAAGAAGCCTTCGTGAAAATCATGAGCCAGCTTGAAACTGAAAACCAGACATCGGTTGCAGACAGAATGGTGAAAGTAGCAAAACTCAGGCTCGGTACTCCATACGTTGCAAACACCCTTGAAAAGGAACCCGAACGTCTGGTGATAGACATTGTTGAGACAGACTGCATTCTTTACGTTGAGTCCTGTCTTGCCATGGCTCTCACGGTGAGCAAGGATTTCAATGATTTCACAGACAACATCTTGAGACTCAGGTACAGAAATGGGATTGTCAACGGCTATTCCAGCAGAATCCACTACACCAGCGAGTGGCTGCTGCAGGCTGCGGGCCGCGGATTGCTCGAAGAAATAACCAAAAAGATTGGAGGAGAAGTTCTTGACCAAACTTTCAGTTTCATGAGCACACACCCGCAAAGCTACAAGCAGTTGAAGGACAATCCTGAGGAGGTTGCCAGAATAGCTGAGGTTGAGGCTGGACTGAACAATCACGAATATTATGTTATACCAAAGGCTAAGATACCTGAATCAGCTTCACAGATAAAGGATGGAGACATAATCTGTTTCATTGGAAGCACAAAGGGGCTTGACATCACGCACGTTGCCATAGCATTGTGGGACAATGGCAAGCTCACCTTCATGCATGCTTCGCCTAAATACGGCAAGGCAGTGATCGAGCCTTCGGGGCTTGCCGGCTACTGCAATTCCATCAAGAGCAATGTAGGCATCCGCGTTGCGCGTCTGCGTTACTAATTCTTCAATTTAATATAGCAAGCAACACATTTTGGCGGTCCTCCCAGCTTCGCTGGTGCCCTCCCTCTTCGGGAGCCAATGCCGCAAAATGTGTTGCTTGCTATTACTAACTGTCTACTGAAGACTTGTTGAACCGCAGTCCGGCGGCCTGTGCCACTATTGGCGAAGGCATTCTGAGGTTGATTAATGTAATCATTTACGAAAAATGGCAGCACTAATTTCGTAAACAATAAAAAAATATATTGTATATTCAAAAAAATCGTCATATATTTGCATACATTGTAATACAAATAACATTATTGTGAATACAGCAACAACAACTTCGGATAAAACTCTAACTTCTTTCAGGTGGAATACCCAGTTGGTAGAGCGCCTGCGTAAAATGGCAAAGGATAGCAACAGAAGCCTCAATAAT
>JAZRWT010000171.1:0-1972 GCA_045599845.1 Candidatus Egerieisoma sp.
TGGTTACGGCTATGGATATGGTTACGGTTACGGAAGCCGTTATGGCTATGGTTACGGTGGCTACGGATACGGAGAGGAATATGGCGCTGAGAACACTTCTAAAAAACATCACCGCCACCATCATCATAAGAAAGATGGCAGCGGCAATGATAATCAGACCAAAGAAGAAAAATAACTCGCTTATCTTTCCGCTCTCATGGGATTCTCAAGGAAGTCTTTGTACGCCAGGCGTACGCCTTCTTCAAGTTCAGTTATGTAAGTCCAGCCAAGTTTTGTGGCTTTGCTTACATCCAGGAGTTTGCGTGGAGTTCCGTTAGGCCGTGAGGTGTCCCATTTGATTACTCCTTCATAGCCAATGACCTTGGCAACCAATTCTGTAAGAGCTTTTATTGTCAGTTCCTTGCCTGTTCCTGCGTTCACTGTTTCATTCCCTGAGTAATTGTTCATAAGGAACACACAAAGATTAGCAAGATCATCAACGTAAAGGAATTCTCTTAAAGGGCTGCCATCGCCCCAGCAGGTAACTTCTTTCAAGCCAGTTACTTTAGCTTCGTGAAAACGCCTTATGAGCGCAGGAAGAACGTGGGAGTGTTCCGGATGGTAATTGTCGTTGGGACCATAGAGGTTAGTAGGCATAACGGAAATATAATCCGTTCCATACTGCCTGTTCAGGAATTCGCAGTATTTCAAACCTGAAATTTTTGCCATTGCGTAAGCCTCATTAGTCTTTTCCAACTCTGAGGTAAGTAGACATGATTCAGGCATGGGCTGCGGTGCCATTCTTGGATAAATGCAGGACGAACCAAGAAATTCAAGTTTCTTGCATCCGTTCTTCCAGGCAGCATGAATTACGTTCATTTCCAGAATCATATTGTCATACATAAAGTCCGCCAACGCATTCTGGTTTGCCACAATACCACCAACCTTAGCAGCTGCCAGAAAAACATATTCAGGCTTTTCCTTCTCAAAGAAAGCCTCAACTGCTTCCTGTCTGCACAAATCCAATTCTTTATGTGTCCTAGTTATTATATTCGTATACCCCTGCCTTTGCAGCTCACGAACAATGGCCGAACCCACCATACCACGGTGCCCTGCTACATATATTTTTGAAGTTTTTTCCATGTTATTTCACAATACCTTTTTCCAGATACTCTGCCAGATTTGTCCTGACCTTTGCTGCAGCACCTTCTGCTGCAACCTTTGCCATATCAGAATCAACCATAATCTTTACCAACTGCTCAAAAGAAGTCTTCGAAGGATTCCAGCCTAACTCAGCCTTTGCCTTTGAAGGATCTCCCAGAAGATTCACAACATCCGTAGGCCTGTAGAAATCAGGAGAAACCTCCACCAAAGTTTTTCCAACAAGGCGATGGATAGTTTCATTTCCTTCAGCAGCAATACATATACCTTTCTCATCTGCGCCTTCACTTTCCCATTTCAACTCAATTCCTGCATTGTGGAAAGCCAGAGTTGCGAAATCACGAACCGTATGCTGAACACCGGTTGCAATCACGAAATCTTTAGGTTCTTTATTTTGAAGAATAAGCCACATACACTCAACATAATCCTTCGCATATCCCCAGTCACGCAAAGAACTCAAGTTGCCCAAATATAGTTTATCCTGCAATCCTTGTGCAATGCGGGCAGCAGCCAAAGTGATTTTGCGTGTAACAAAAGTTTCTCCTCTCCGTTCACTTTCATGATTGAAAAGAATGCCGGAGCAGCAGAACATACCATACGCCTCACGATATTCCTTAATTATCCAATAGCCATATAATTTTGCCACAGCGTAAGGACTATACGGATGGAAAGGAGTCTTTTCATTCTGCGGAACTTGTTCAACCTTCCCATAAAGTTCTGAAGTTGAAGCTTGATATATCTTACAGGTCTTTTCCAAATGGCAGGCGCGCACTGCTTCAAGAACACGCAAAACACCGGTAGCATCAACATTTGCTGTGAATTCAGGAGAATC
>JAZRWT010000172.1:0-4375 GCA_045599845.1 Candidatus Egerieisoma sp.
TATTGTTCTTTACTCTCAGACTTGTGCTTTTCCTGCATATCAATTATGATTTTGCGCCTGAAATCGCGGCTTCACCACTGATTCAGGCAAAGGCCTTTCTCATAGGCCTGTGGTATGACAACGTAATAGCCTGCTACATACTGGCCATTCCGCTCATTGTTTTCTGGGTAAGTTCGCTGTTGAACAGAAGTTCCGTTTGCCTGTTCAGGATAGCAAATGTATGGTTCATAGTCCTATATTCGCTGGCATTCCTTATCAGCACTGCCAATGTGCCTTATTTCGAATATTTTTTCAAAATAATAAATTCGTCAATATTCGAATGGTTCTCATACGGTACACAGACCTTCGGGATGGTAACGGGTGAGAAGACATACATGCAGGCTTTCTTACTGTTCCTTGCGCTTGCAGTTGTGTTTGCAATATACGTTGTCCTGCTATCGCGGTGCATGAGAAAGAAAATAAAACCAGGAAGGGATTCAAATACTCTGAGTGCATTCTTGAAGACATTCGTACTTGGGGCGGTGTTGGGAGCTCTGTGCTTTCTGGGAATACGCGGAAGAACAGGCTATAATCCGATAAAAGTGAGCGGTGCGTATTATTGCAGTGATCCTTTCCTCAATCAGTTGGGAATCAATCCTGCTTTCAATCTTCTCAACAGCGTGAGGGATGATAACAGAAGCGAAAACAAGCAGCTTGAACTAATGGACGATGGCAAGGCACTTTCCATGGCAATTGAATTCCTTGACCCTTCCCGTGAGCTGACACCGGATGCATCCTTTCTTTTAGAAACAAGTACAAGCCCTTTGCAGACCAGCGTAGGTTCTTTCTACTGCGATAGCATTTCTCCATTTGCCGGTCGCAACATTGTAATTGTATTCATGGAATCCATGTCAATGAACCTTACAGGTGCTGTTAGAAAGGAGGCCACTCTTACACCTGCCATAGATAGTTTATGGCGCAATTCGCTTCATTTCAGTAATTTCTATTCGGCAGGAATACATACCAACCATGGAATGTATTCAAGTTTGTATTCGTTTCCTTCAATCATGAAGCGGAATGCCATGAAAGGCAGTGTGATTCCGCAGTACAGCGGTCTTCCAACGGAACTTAAGAGGATGGGCTACAGAAATCTGTTCTTCATGACTCACGAATCCCAGTACGATAATATGAACGGCTTTTTCCGGACCAATGGTTTTGACGAAATATATGCTCAGGAGAACTATCCTTCCGACAAGGTTGTGAACAGCTTCGGTGTGCAGGACGATTTTCTCTACAGTTATGCTCTGCCGGTACTTGATGCACGGGCCGTTGAAGGCAGGCCTTTCTTTGCCGTGCTTCTATCAATAAGCAATCATCCGCCATATGTTCTTCCTGACTGGTTCAAAGCAAAGAGCAGTGATATTGAGGATGCAATAGTAGAATATGCGGACCATTCAATAGAACAATTCATGAAAGACGCCGCTTCTAAGGATTGGTTCGACAATACTATTTTTGTATTCCTGGGCGATCATGGAAAGATGGTTGGAAGCGCAGACTGTGAGGTGCCAACATCGTACAACCACGTACCGCTCATGATATACGGCACTGGCATTGAAGCAATGGAGATAGATTCATTCTGCGGTCAGATTGACCTTGCGCCAACATTGCTTGGAATGCTGGGTGCGGAATACATGAAGAATAATTTCGGCGTTGATGTACTTCACAATCAGAGACCTTGCATATATTATGGGTCCGACAACATGATAGCTGCACGCAGCAGTGACAAACTCTTCATTTACAGCCCTGAAAATTCAATGGAGTACAGATACGACATTGATTCTGAAGGAAAACTGAGTTTTTCATCGGATGAGGAGAAATTCAAGCCACTTAAGGAATATTGCTTCTCAATGCTGCAAAGTACGGAGTATCTGGTTCATAAAGGCCTGACCACTGTTGATTACGGTCAAAGTTCCAATAATCTTTAAGTTTTTCTTAACTATCGCCTGTGGAAGAGGATATGACTAAAATGCAGTGCAGCAGATGTAAAGGGGTGATTGGGGAGGCCATGCGCTTTGTTGTTGTTGGCGTTATAGCCCAGTTGCTGCACCTTGCCATTTACTGGTGCCTGGTGCGCTTCATCAATGCTTCCGTTGCCTTCACCATAGGCTATTTGATAGCATTTGTTGCGAATTTCTACCTGAGTGCGTATTTCACGTTCCGCAGCGTTCCGTCATGGAAAAAGATGTTCGGGATGGCCGGGGCGCATGTAATCAACTATTTCCTTGAATTGGCGCTGCTCAACCTGTTCATTTGGGCTGATGTGCCAGGGATACTGGAATCAATGTTCGGAGCCGGAGGATTCATGGACTTTGTGAACGGCCTTGGAGGGGCAAAGGAATGGGCCATGATACCAACACTGGCAATATCGGTGCCAGTGAATTTCTTTATGGTAAGGTTTGTGTTCACAAGATTTTCCAGGAAGAAAGACGTGGAAAAATAGGCGTAAGCCTAGATGAAGTCCTCTCTGTTCTTGATGTCCTTTATCCTGAGCTGGATGTTTGCCAGACCCCTGTAGTAGTTCTCAGCTATTGAGTAGCAGATATCTATAGGGTTGCCGTTCTGTATATGCTCGAAATACTCTGACTTGTTGAAAGCAATGGCTGAAATGTGCCTGTATGGTTCGTCTTCCTGTATGAGCTCGAGCTTCAGGTGGCCGTTGTCTGTTCCCACTTTGCGCCCGTTGCCGTTGTCATATACGTTTTCTGTGAGAAAGACAGGCGAATTGTTGCCAGGGCCGAAAGGCTGGAACTGTTTAAGTATGCGGAAGAATTTCGGCGTTATCTGCTTGAAGTCCAGGAACGAATCTATATGAATGATAGGAGTCATCACCTCTTTTGTGATGGTTTCCTTGACGTAGGCCTCGAATCTTTGCGAGAATTCAGGCAGGTTTTCCTCCTTCAGGGTGAGGCCGGCTGCGTAAGTGTGTCCACCGAAGTTCTCAAGCAGGTCCGCACAGCTCTCGATTGCGGCGTAAAGGTCAAAATTGCTCACACTTCTTGCAGAGCCGGTAACAAATCCGTTGGAATTTGTAAGAACTATGGTAGGTTTGTAGAATGCCTCCACAAGACGGCTGGCAACTATTCCAACAACTCCTTTGTGCCAGGAAGGATTATAGACCACCGTTGCGCTCTTCTTTTCAAAATCCGGGTGGTCCTTCACCATTTTTATGGCTTCAACGGTAATTTCCCTATCTATGTTTTTCCTGTCTATATTGTGCACGTTGATGGCCATTCCAATCTGCTTGGCTTCCTCATCGTTGCCGGCGGTAAGCAGGTCAACGGCTATCCTGCCGCTTTCCATACGGCCGGCTGCGTTGATTCTCGGACCTATTTTGAATACTACATCGTCCAGAGTTATATTGTTCCTCTTTACGGAAGTTTCGTGTTTGTCAAGACCGCAGAGCTTTATCATTGAAAGAAGACCTTTCCGCGGATTCTCGTTCAATTGCCTGAGTCCATAATATGCCAGAACCCTGTTTTCATCAACAACGCTCACCAGATCCGCTGCTATGCTCACGGCAACAAGGTCAAGGAGAGGAGTGATCTGCTCAAAAGGAATGCAGTATTTCTGGGCATAGCCCTGCACGAGCTTGAATCCTACGCCGCATCCGCTCAAATCATCGAAAGGATAATTGCAGTCAGTGCGCTTGGGGTCAAGCGTTGCTGCCGATTGAGGCAATTCCTCATCTGGAAGGTGGTGGTCACAAATGATGAAATCTATGCCGAACTGCTTTGCATATTTAACTTTTTCAATGGCCTTTATGCCGCAGTCGAGAGATATCACAAGCTGGAAGCCATTTTCATGCGCCCAATCAATACCTTTGTAGGACACACCGTAACCTTCATCGTACCTGTCAGGGATGTAGTAGTCTATGTTCTTGTTGAACTGGCTTATGAAAGAATATACAAGGGCTACGGCTGTTGTACCGTCAACGTCGTAATCTCCGTAAATAAGAATGCGCTCCTTTTCAACAATTGCCTTGTGCAGCCTGTCAACGGCTTTGTCCATATCCTTCATAAGGAAAGGGTCATAAAGCATGTCAAGGGACGGGCGGAAAAAACGTCTTGATTCCTCGTAGGTTGTTATCCCTCTCTGAACCAGCAGATTGCCCAGTACCTGGTCAACTCCCAAAGCATTTGAAAGCTGGCGCACGAGCGCAGGATTCCCTGGCTCGTTGACTATCCATTTCTTCTCTAGATTAGTTGAATCCATTTTAGTGCAATCTATCTTGCAAAAATACCATAAATTATTGTTTATTGCAAATGTTAATTTCTGGCTTTTTGAGTATATTTGCAAAGTGTATGATTAAGTAGTTATGGGTATTAGTATGTCTTTT
>JAZRWT010000173.1:0-5296 GCA_045599845.1 Candidatus Egerieisoma sp.
TGTTCATTATGGGTAGCATACATTATTTAACAGCGGAAGGATTGGATAAACTCAAAGCTGAACTTGCACACATGATATCTGTGGAAAGGCCTGCAATCTCAAAGGCCATTGCAGAAGCAAGGGATAAGGGTGACCTTTCAGAGAACGCGGAATATGACGCAGCGCGCGAGGCACAGGGCATGCTTGAGTTGAAAATATCGCAAATGCAGAATCTTGTTGCAAATGCAAGGGTCATAGATGAATCCAAACTCAACACAGATCACGTTCAAATGCTCAATAAGGTAAAAATCAAGAACCTCAAGACAGGGGCAGTCATGCAGTACACGCTCACCGGTGAGAGCGAGGCTAACATAAAGGAGGGAAAACTTGCCGCCACAACACCTATAGGAAGAGCGCTTATGGGTAAGAAGAAAGGTGACATTGTTGACGTACAGGTTCCAAGCGGCATGCTCAAATTTGAAATACTTGAAATATCACTGTAGTAATTCCATTCAGATATGGCAACAATATTCAGCAGAATAGCAGCAGGCGAGATTCCATCCTACAAAGTGGCTGAGGATGAGAACTATTACGCTTTTCTTGACATAGCACCGCTTGCGGAAGGACACACACTCGTCATTCCAAGGAAAGTTGAGGATGACTATATCTTCCACCTCGATGGCAATACATATTCAGGACTCTGGGACTTTGCCCGCAAGGTTGCAAAAGCCATTGAAGCGGCTTGTCCGTGCAAGAGGGTAGGTGTTGCTGTTCTTGGAATGGAAGTCCCTCATACACACATACATCTGGTACCATTGAACAGCGAATCCGACCTTGATTTCAGAAAAGAGAAACTCTCTCTTGAGGCGGACAGGATGGCCGAGATAGCAAAAGCCATATCCGAGGCATTCAACAGCCTTGACAAATAACGGAACTGCAAAAATCATCAAATACAATATGAAAAAAATACTTCTCGTTGCTCTGGCAGCATTAGGCATTGCTTCATGCACAAACGGAAACAAGGCTAAAATCGAGCTCAATCTTCAGGACGGAGCCGGCAAGCAGGTGCTTGTCTCAATTCTGAAGACAAATGAGGTGAGCGTAGTTGACACTCTTGAACTCAATGCCGGCGGTTTTGGAAAATGCATGGTTCCGGTTACGGAAAAGAATCCTCAGTTCTATTACCTGTCATACGGAAAGAAACTCATAGCATCCTTGATTCTCGAAGGCGGGGACAAAGTGAAAATCAATGTTGACACCTTGGGACGTAATCTGTCCGTTAGCGGTTCGGAGAATACAAATTCACTAATCGAGGTAAATGCCATGGTTGACAGGGCGAACAAAAGCCTTGATTCACTTTCAATTCTTTTGCAGGAAGCCAGCGAGCGGAACAACAAGGAGAAGGTTGCCGGCATAGCTCACCAGATGGGGCAGACATTCATTGGATACAAACGCGAGGCTGTAAAATATATCATTGGCAATCCTTATTCTTTTGCCAATGTGAATCTGCTTTATCAGAGAGTGGCTCCTACTCTTCCTTTATTCGGAGAGGCCAATGACGTGGTGTATTATCAAAGGGTTTATGATTCCCTTAGTGTAGTTTATCCAAGGAGCAAATATGTGGCAAGGCTCGCAGATGAAATAAAGGATTTCTCAAATGCTCTGGTATTCAACAATCACGTTGGTTCAGCGGAAGAAATCAGCTATCCTGAACTTGAGATGCCTGATGTCAACGGTGAAATGGTAAAACTTTCCTCCCTGGCCGGAAAACCTTTCATCCTTTATTTCTGGACAGCTGAAGATGCAGGACATAAGATGCTCAACCACGATCTTCTTGACATTTATTCACAGTATCATTCCAGGGGATTGGAAATCTATCAGGTTTGCGTTGATTCAGACAAAACCAATTGGGCAACAACCGTAAAAGCTCAGCAACTTCCTTGGATAAACGTTTGTGACGGGCTTGCGCAGTATTCACAGTCAATCTCCCTGTACAACGTAACTACTATTCCTACAATCTATATCTTTGATGCTAAAGGAAATATAGCAGACAAGCAAGTATTCGAGAAATCAAGGATAATATCCGTTCTCAACAGAATTCTCTGATTGAGAAAAATGCAGAAAATTTCCGGAAACAAGTTTTAGCAGCAATTAAAAAACTTTTGTTGTTCGAGCACCTGTTTGAAAAAAGAGCCTTCCAACTTTGCAAAAGAGTTGGGAGGCATATTTTTTTGCCGTCCATCTCAAAAATGGTTTTGTTTTCTAAAAGTTTATGTTAATGGCGCCGGCTTCTGTTGCCGCTTTCAAAAGTGAGGGGAGGAAGGAATGCCGGGAACGGGAACCGGCGCCATTTGTTAAGGAAATGAAGAGAGGGATTGACATAACTCAGATTGATTCTTATGATTGCGGGGCGGCTTGCCTTTGTTCAATAGCTGCATGGTGGGGGAAAAGGGTTTCTTTGACAAGAGCCAGACTTCTTTGCGGGTGCACTCAGAACGGTATAACCGTTCGCGGTATAGAGAATGGTGCCAGAGAATTGGGCATGGAAGCCAAAGGAATCAAGGCCATTGACAAAAATGTAAGTGACTTGAAGCATATTGCCTCACCTTTCATTGCTCATACTCTCAATGATGAAGGCATGCTGCATTATTTGGCGGTATATAATGTTGCTGAGGATAAAATAACAGTGATGGATCCTGCACTGGGTTGCAGGAAATCACTTGCGGCAGCTGATTTTGCCCGTATATGGACAGGCATAGCAATAACCTTGAGACCGGGCATATCATTCAAAGCGTCAGACAGCAACGATGCTTCCATATTCCGGCAGATGCTCAGATACGGAATGGAGCATTTCAAGGAAATAATTCTGCTCGTTTCACTTGGACTGTCACTGTCAATGCTTGGAATAGCGGATTCACTTATCCTGCAGTATCTTATTGACATTGTCATTCCCGGTGGTGATTGGGCCCTGATGGCAAGTGTCTCCGCACTGGTCATGGCAATATTCATGCTGCAGCTGCTCCTTTCTCTTGCGAACAACAGATTCTTTGTTAAAGCAATGACAAATATGGATACCGGGATTCTCTCCCGTTACTCGCGGAACTTGCTATGCTTATCACTTTTCAAAACTTCTCAGTTCAACGCCGGTGATCTCACGTCAAGGATTGCCGACATTCCCAAAATCAGGAAACTGTTCTCAGACACCCTGGTATCCTTATTTGTTTCATTCATTACCTTGTGCACTGCAATGTGCATTGTCTTCTCATACAGCAGAGTATTCGGTATGGTGCTTCTGGCATTCATTCCATTGTATGGAATCCTTTATAAATATACAGACAGGATAAACAGAAAATACAGCCACCTGCTTGCCGGGGGGATGTCAGTTTTCCATTCCCGTTTTGTGAACTATATGACAGACAGGTCAGGTGTGGGACATTTCTGTATGGGAAGCACAGCGAGTGCCCATCTCAATGCAGATTTTTCTTCCATTGCAGGGAATATGCGGCGTGAGGGTAATGTGAACGCAATTCTTGCCCTGTTCTCACAACTGCTGGCCCGTGGAATAACAATCACTGTAATAATAGCCGGAGCAGTAATGGTTTCAAGAGGAGAGCTCAGCATGGGCTGCCTGGTGTCCATGTATACTTTGTGCTGGTTCATAACAGGACCGCTTGAAAATACCGTGGAATTGTCAAGCGAGGTGGCGCAGGCTGGAGTGAGCTGGCGCAGGGTGTTTGAAATTATAAATCTGGAACAAGGAAAAAGTGATGGAGCTGAATTTGGAAGAAGCCTTTTTAGGGGAGATATAGTCTTTGAAAACGTACGCTTTGAATACATTGGAAGACTTCCGTTGTGGACAAGGTTGAATATAAGGTTAAGTCCGGGAGTAATGAATGTTATAAGCGGACCCAACGGATGTGGGAAAAGTACTCTGGCCTCATTGCTTGTCAAGGACTATCTCCCCATTGAAGGCAGAATTACAATAGGGGAAGTGGATATACAGGCCATTGATGAATCATTCCTTAAAAAGAATGTGCTTGTACTAAGCGGGACTGACAGTCTTTGGATAGGAAGCCTGATTGACAATGTATGCTGTTTTGCGGGTCAAACTGACCGGATCATAGGCAGGGCTGTTCAGATAATGGAATCGGTTGGACTGGGAGAGCTGATAAGGAGGCTGCCGCAGAATGTTCTCACAAATGTGGGAGGGCCTGCAGGTGAAGCACTCAGCAACGGAGAGAGGCAGAAAGTTCTGCTTGCCCGTGCCTTGTATGCGGATCCACAGATACTGGTGCTTGATGAAGCTGCAAGTGCACTGGATGAAAGCACCGGGAAACTGATCTGGGCCTTGCTGCGTAACAGATGCAGGCAGGGAAAGACAGTTGTCATGATTACCCATGACTGTTCACTGGCAGTAGAGGAAGACAGAGTACTGCATTTGGATAAAATGAACATTTGCGCAAATCAATAGGCGCCATGCGCCAAAGGTGATGTCTGCACACCTTTTTCTGCAGACAAAGAAAAACTTGGTATAATGGAGAATGAAAGAATTTTAGAAAGGAAGTTCAGGCCTCTCAGTGTAGAAGAGAGTTTGACTTGCGGTGGGATGAACTTGTACAGAATCGGTGTGAAAGTAAAGAGATTTATCAAGTTTGTCTGGGAGTACAGCAGTGATTTCATCAGTGGGTTCAAATTAGGAAAAAGCACTGCGTCATGAAGAATTTCGAGGAATTGACAGCTATGGAAAGCATTGCCATAGCTGGTGGCAGGAGCAACGCTATAGCCGGGCTCGTGTATAGGATAGGAATACTTGTTGGTGTTACGGTGAATATAATACAGTATTGCAGGGATACTTTCGCCGGCAAGCTGCGCCCTGTGGCGGCCAATTAGTCAAGTTTGTGTTTGTGGAACGGGAGGCTTCTTATCCTATAAGGCGCCTCCCTCTTATTATTGTTTGACTATGGAAAATATTTGTGAAAATGATTAAATTTGCAGTTTCGATATACTACAGACGGTATAATATGTTTAAAAAGTCTTTTTTGTTGATATGTCTCATTCTTCTTTTGCTGCCCTGCGTATCCGTGCAGGAAACATCAGGCTTGTATGCTCAGACAAAAGCCGATGCCGGATGGAGTCTGGGAGCATGTATAGATTATGCTATTGAAAACAATATTTCAATAGCGCAGGAAGAAATAGCCTTGGACAGGAGCAGAAACGATTTGCAGGAGTCATACCTGGATCTTATTCCAAGCATTTCCGGTGGCATTTCGCATTCATTGAACTGGGGAAGGTCAGTGAACGTTCAGGAACTTACCAT
>JAZRWT010000174.1:0-3621 GCA_045599845.1 Candidatus Egerieisoma sp.
CAGTTTAATATAAATAGGGTAGGCTAATAGGATTTCTTATTTGTAAACCTTAATTTTGTACCATGATTAAACTAATTTTGATGCTGCTTTCCGGAGCAGTGGTTGGATACATATTAAGGAAGAAATTTTCCATAACATTCGGTCTGGGCACCGCTCTTATGCTCATAATATGTTTGTTGCTGTTCATAATGGGCATTGATCTGGGTTACAATGAAACGCTTATTCCAAGACTTGAGATAGGAGACCAAAGCATTGTTCTTCCATCTTTCGCCCCTCGCGTGAAGATGACCAGCAAAATGATATCAATCATTGTAACGTCATGCATACTGGCAGTTGTTGTGATGATAATCACGGCCCTTAACGCAAAAATATTCAGCAGATTCGTAAACAAAACGCTGTTTGGCGGAACACATGGCACTGCATTGGAGAATGCTGGGTTTGCATCTGAGTGTGGGGAAGAGACTCAGGCCGAGCAGAACGCCGCGCAGAATCATGCGGCTCTAAATTGGCTGAATAATGGAACTGAGATAGAGCAGAGCACAGAACAGAATATGGTTGCCCAAGATGAACTGAACAAAGGAACTAATGATGAGCTGAGTACAGAGCAGAACCATATGTCTCAAAATGAACTGAACAACAAATGGGCTCATAGCAGTTTCAAGGAAAAGATAGCGGCATGGAAGGACTCGTTCTTCATACTCGGTTCCTTCATTCTGGGAGTCATACTCTCTTTGTACGAAGTGGTGCCCAATTCGCCCCATATCAAGACCTTGAGCATGTACACCCTCTACATCCTCATTATCATAGTTGGCCTTTCAATAGGAATGGACAGCAAGATTTTCCAGACAATTAAGAGTTTTCCAAAGAAAATGCTTGCCCTGCCTATACTTACCATCATATCCACATTCATAGGCGGAGCCATTTCCTTTATTCTACTGCGATGGATGAGTTCATCGGAATATGTTTACGGTACGAGTTTCCTTGACAGCCTTGGTGTAAGCTGCGGTCTTGGTTACTATTCGCTCTCCAGTCTTATGCTCAATGAAATAAGAGGAGCGGAAATAGGAACGATTGCGTTGGCATTCAATATCTTGAGAGAGTTGATGACAATAGTTCTGGCACCGGTTCTTGTAAAATATTTCTCACCTCTGGCACCAATCTCCTGTGGCGGAGCAACAACCGGTGACAGCACACTGCCCGCCATTCAACGTGCCTGCGGCAACGCCTATGTCCCGCTTTCAATCTTCCACGGAATCTCCGTTGACACCTCCGTTCCGTTCCTCATCACGTTCATCTCAACGCTTTATTAATTTCAGCAGACACAAAACGGTCATGATTTGGATCAGAATCGTGACCGAACAAGTGGCGGAAGGACCAAATGGTCATGTTTTGAAGCAAAATCGTGACCGAACAAGTGGCGGAAGGACCAAATGGTCATGTTTTGAAGCAAAATCGTGACCGAACAAGTAGCGAAAGGACCAAATGGTCACGTTTTGAAGCAAAATCGTGACCGAACAAGTAGCGAAAGGACCAAATGGTCACGTTTCATTGCTAAAACTTGACTGAATGTGGCGGCAGGTCACTGGAATATGAAAAATTCCGCCACGGAAAGGCGGAATTTTCTCAGATGAAGTGCCTGCCGTTACCAGACTATTCGGTTTCAAGAAGGTTGAGCAGTTTTTCCATGCCGGTGGTGGCTTTGTCCTGAATCTGGGTGAAGTTAGGCAGATTGAGATGCATTGGCTTGGGATCAATGAGGTATATTTCGCAGCCTGGTTTTGTGTAATTTACAAGGCCGGCGGCAGGATACACGTTCAGTGATGTACCTATAACAAGCAGGATATCAGCCTTTTCAACCGCGAGGGCAGCGTCCTCAAGTTTTGGTACTGCCTCACCGAACCAGACTATGAACGGACGTATCTGTGAACCGTCAGGAGCCTTTTCGCCCATCTTTATATCGTTGTAACCGATTTCCCAGCATTTGCTCTTGTTCAGTTCGCTGCATGCCTTGGTGAGTTCACCGTGCAGGTGGATGATCCTGCTGCTTCCACCACGTTCGTGAAGGTTGTCAACGTTCTGTGTAACAACTGTTACGTCATAGTCTTTCTCCAATGCCGCAATAAGCTTGTGAGCCTTGTTAGGTTCCTTTGTGCTAAGTTCGCGCCTCCTTATGTTGTAGAAATCGAGAACCAGTTTTCTGTTGCGCCACCATCCGTCAATCGATGCAACGTCTTCAACATTGTAATTGTCCCAGAGACCATCGGAATCCCTGAATGTGCTTAAACCGCTTTCCGCGCTTACTCCTGCGCCAGAAAGAACAACAAGTTTCTTTTTGCCCATATCATTGATTAATTATTATTTGCCCCAGTTTCTTGATGGGGCTGACCAAAAAGTTCTCTTTTAGAAAATGTACCTCACTCACAAGCACTGTGGGTGAGGTATTTTCTTCAAATCCTTGACTATTTGGTCACCCTCCTTATCCCGCTTACTTTTCTGTTTGTAAATCCTTGTTGATAATCTCCAGAAGTTTGTCAATGGCTTCCTCCTGAGGAATTGAATAAATGATTCGTTCTTTGCCTTTGTAAAGGGCAACGCAGCCCCGTCCTGCACCAACATATCCGTAATCGGCATCCGCCATTTCCCCAGGACCGTTCACAATGCAGCCCATGACTGCTATCCTTACGCCGGCAAGATGTTTCGTGCGTTCCTTCACCTGTTCGAATGTCTGTTCCAGATTGTACATGGTACGCCCGCAGCCAGGGCATGCAATGTATTCCGGATGGGTGAATTTTCGTCTTGCAGCCTGCAGAAGATTATCCTTGAACTCTTCAATATCTATGATTGGCCGGTTTTCTGACTCATTTTCTCCAAGTTCATATGAAGCGTATTCTCCCTTTTTTCCAGCAATGCTCTCATTCACGAAAGCGAACTCAGCATTGAAATCATCTATCTTTTTGTCAAGCAAAAGCGGTCCGAACAGCGCCGATGCCTTGATAATAAGGTCATTCCTGTCTTTCCCAACGAACTTTATGCAAGGGATGAAGCAGCCTTTCGAACCGGCGGCAATCCACTCCGCCCTTTGCTTTTCAATGGAGGCCATGTCCTTCTTGTACTGCGATGGTTCATTGGTGCATTCACTTTTCTTCAGGCATGCATTTCCCAATTTGTACTGCAATAGCTCATCGGCGGTTCCTTTATATGCCGGGCAGTCAATTCCTGTATAAGAATGATTTGCAGAACTATCGCAAGTGGAAGAAAAATATTCCTTGAGGGAGTTGCCTGCGGCTATTTCATTTGCTGGGTTTTCAGTGAGGGAAACCCTTATGGTGCTACCTATGCCTTCTGCCAGCAGGGCTCCTATGCCAACGGCGGATTTGATGCGGCCCATGTCCGAATTGCCGGCTTCGGTGACTCCAAGGTGGAGAGGGTAGTTCAGGCCTGCTTCCTGCATCTTCTGCACAAGAATGCGGTAGGCGTTCACCATTACATGAGTATTGGATGCCTTGAGCGAAACTACAACATTGTGGAAATCGGCCTGGTCACACATTTGCAGCCATTCCATTGCCGCTTGAGCCATACCTAGGGAGGTGTTGCCGTAAAGATTGGTGATTCTTTCACCTA
>JAZRWT010000175.1:0-9761 GCA_045599845.1 Candidatus Egerieisoma sp.
AATGATGTCAATGAGGTCTATTATATGAAAACCTAGTACTTCCAACATATGTGCAAACTATTTCCCGTCTCCTTTTTTCTTTCCCTTTCTGAGGACATATTTGCCGTCCTTGCCTTTCTTGTATTCCTTGCCTTTGCCAACGTGCTTTAGAAAACCTATGAACTGCTGTTCGTCAAGAACCTTCTTCATGGCTTCCTCGGTGCGGGCCTCCCATTTTTCATTGAGGCTCCTGTAAGTTTCAGGATTCTGCATTCCAGCCTTGTGCATCTGCTCGAACTCCTCCATCACACCGGTGTAATTGTGCACGAGTATGGAATCAACATAAAATGCCTGGGAGGAGGTAAGGTTCAGCTCCTTTTCAAGTTTTTCAACATGCTCCCAAGCTATCTCCTCGGGGCTTTTCTGCTTCTGATCATCCTGCTGCGCACTGGAAGTGAGAGGATTCAGCAGAAAAAGAGAGCATAAAGACAAAATCAAAAATTTTCTCATATCTATTGTATATTATCCACTGTCGATAGTGTATTTTCATTATTTCCGGATTTATAGGCTTCCTTCTGCTCCTCAATGGACTTCATTGCAGGGTCATTGGCAACAGCCCTCTTCCAGACATCGGAATATCCCGGCTGATCAGGGTTTTCAGGGATGCGGCTGCCATAGTTCCAGCCTTCATACCGGCTATAGCGGAAAGAACCGTCTTCATTCTGTTTCTTTACATTGCCATCGATGTACTTTACAAAGAGATATTCTTCCAAAGTCTTGAATGTATTGAACATCCTTGATGCAAAAAGTTCGCTCCAGTTGGTGAGATATTCCCTTACATCCTCCTCCTCTTCCAGTATTCTCTTTGCCTGTTCATCAACTGTAGGAATGATTCTGAGCGCTCCGTTTTCGTGCTCGTCTGAGGCTGCGCGAATTTCAGGTGCAACGAAATTGTATCTCAGATATGCCTGATGGGCTAGCCTGTTGAACAGCCAGAAAGCTGAGGTTGACGAATAGGTGAGCATATCGCCGTTGCCTACCCTGAAGCATTCCGGAACTCTGGTTGAAGATGAATAAACAGGTGTAAGACATGAAGTTGCCGCATCATCAACACCGAACCAGAGAATACCTCCTATTTCATCAGGGAGCCATGCCCTGGCCTGTCCCACCATCCAGAAACCTGTCTGCTGGGTGGCAATGGCACGTTCGTTCACGTAGGTCTTTCCTTCCCACTCGAATTCCATAGGACGCCATCTGTAAGGGCATTCGTTTCCACCGGCACCAATGTCGTGCCTCATGTCAAGAGGAGTGTCATCAAAATGGTCTCTCATTACATCGGCAACATCCTTTACGCTGAGTTTCTTTGACGGTTTTATGAAAAGAGGAAGTGAACCTGTTGAATCCACGCCTGTTACGTAATCAAGATAATAGTCTGAAGGATTGTCCCCTATCATGCCTCCGCCAAGGATGTTGAACGCCGCCCATACGCGGGCGTCGCATCCCCTGATTGTACCGAAATCGGCAGGTGCGTATGCCCGGGCGAAGCTGAAAGGCTCTCCGCTGTCCTTGTCATAATATCCTTTCTCAACTGCAAATGAAACCACGTCCTTTGCATAGAGGCAGTTTTCAGGGTCATCCATTGGCACTTCACGTATTCTGGACTGATTTGCGTGTGCGCAGATGTATCCTTCCGGAACCCTGCGGGCAACCCATACGGCACCTCTTTTCTTGTTCACTCCTTTCTTGTCAAGTTCAACGCCCTTGCCTATTATTTCCATTATCCAGGCTTCGTTCTTGTCTGCAATGGAGAAAGTCTCTCCCTCGGAGGCATATCCGTATGTATCCATAAGATCAACTATGACCTTTATTGCCTCCCTGGCACTGGCCGCTCTCTGCAATGTTATGTAAATGAGCGAACCGTAATCCATTACGGCTGTTGTATCAACAAGTTCCTCGCGGCCTCCGAAAGTGGTTTCCGTTATGATGAGCTGATGCTCGTTCATATTGCCCATTGTTGAATAAGTCTGTGCCACCTGTGAGATTACACCAAGAGGCCTTCCCCCGGTATCCCACTCGCTTATCCGGATTTTCGCCCCTTTCTTGAAAATTCCTCCGGGCACGTGGTAAAGTTCGCCGTACTGCACGTGGGAATCAGCTGCATAACTTACAAGTACGGAACCGTCTGTTGAGGCTCCGCGGCTAACAATTATGTTAGTACAAGCATTGGCATTCTGCTTGAAACAGAAAAGAATCAGGCAAAAGACAAAAAAGAATTTGAACAAATGTTTAATCATATTTGTATTGCAACGTAAAAAATGATAATAAAATGTCTGGTTGAATAAAAAACATTCAGCGCACTGAAAACTTAAGTTCAAATTTATCAGAAGCGCCTAGGAACACCGGCCTGCATCAACCAGAACAATCAAGGAACAAAGTTAAGCAAAATAGTCTTTTACAAACATTTTTTTGATAACTTGCCCCCTGTATGAGTCCGAATATGAAAAGGGAAAATTTTGGTGGCAGATTCGCTGTACTTGTGGCAATGGTAGGGTCTGCAGTAGGTTTGGGCAATCTATGGAGATTCCCCTATCTTGTAGGAAGGAATGGCGGAGCCGCTTTCATCATAGTATATGTTGCCATAGCATTGATCATTTGTCTCCCAATAATGCTGTCCGAGGAAATAATAGGACGCAGAAGCGGATTGAATGTTTTCGGAGCCTTCAAGAAACTGGCACCGGAATCCAAATGGAACATAGTTGGCATAATATGCCTGTTCATTCCTATTCTCATTCTCGGTTTCTATTGTGTTGTAGGCGGATGGATAATCTACTACCTGGTTCAATCCTGCACTTTCCATCTGGTTCAAGGAGGAGCAACAGACCCTGAGATGTTCAGCAAGCTTGCAGGCAATGTCTGGACTCCGCTCATTTATTCAGTCATATTCCTGTTCATCACAGGATATATAATATCAAGAGGTGTTCAGAAAGGCATTGAGAAGTATTCGAAATTCCTCATGCCGCTGCTCTTCTTCTGCACTTTGGGAATTGCAATATACAGCATGACCCTGCCTGGTTCCTCAGCGGGACTGAAATTCCTGTTCAAACCTGAATTCTCCAAACTTTCTCTGCACTCTATATTCGAGGCACTTGGTCAGGCCTTTTTCTCCCTGAGCCTTGGTTCAGGTCTTGTGGTTACATACTCCTCCTACATAAAACAGGATGAGTCACTGGTTAACACGGCATTCTCAACCTCCATAATGGACACTTTCTTTGCACTTCTTGCAGGAATGGCCATAATGCCTGCCGTATTTGCTTTTGGCATGGAACCATCACAGGGTCCCAGCCTTATATTCTTAACCTTGCCACAAATATTCGCCAACATGGCAACCGGCCCCGCAATAGCCATAGTATTCTTCTTCATAGTGTTCGTTGCCGCTATAACGTCCTCTATCTCAGTATTGGAAATTGTCATTTCCTTTACTTGCGATCAATTCAAATGGTCAAGAAGAAAAGCCGTTATCATAACCACAGCACTTGTAATTACACCGCTCATGGTCCTCTGCTCGTTGTCTTCCGGCATTCTTTCAGATTTCAAGATTTTCGGCAAAACTATTTTTGACTTGTTTGACTATGTATCGGCCAATGTATTCATGATATTCTGCGCTCTGGCATTTGTGATTTTCGTTGGATGGAAGCTCAAGTACAAGGCCATTGAAGACGAGCTCAGCAACCACGGCTCGTTGAGCATCAGCCCTGCCCTTATAAAAACCCTGTATTATCTCATCAAATGGGTGGCCCCTATTGCCATAATCACAATCATAGCAATGAATTTCATATAATTATTGTACGTAGCCAAGGGTGGCTATGCTTATGGTACAGTTGAAGTGCTGCAGGAGCACACTTGCACAGGCATCAAGAGTTGCACCGGTTGTAAGAACATCATCAACAAGCAATATATGCCTGCCCTCCAGCAAGGCCCTGTTCCTTTCCGTGACCCTTACGCCAAAGGCTTCACTCACATTCAGCCATCGCTCAGACCTGTCCTTCCTTGTCTGAGTTCTTGTAGCACTTTTCCTATACAGCACTTGCGATAGTACCTTGACCTCAGTGGACGCCTTATGCCCTGCAAACACATTGCCCTTGGCAACTTCGTCCTTTAATGCTTTTCCCTTGAATGCTTCGTCACCAGCAGCTTTGCCCTTGGATGCTTCGTCACTGGCATCTTTCCCCTTGGATGCTTTATCCTTGGCGGCAGCATTGTATCCCCTGCAGATGCCACGAGCAATCACCTCGCTCTGATTGTAACCGCGCTTGAGTTTGCGCCTCCAATGCAAAGGCGCTGGAATCACGAAGTCTATGAATCTGTTAACGCTTGATGCACATTCCGCTGCTCCGGCACTGTGCAAGTTGACCTGTGTGCCGGCACTTGGGCATGATGCCGATTGACAGGCAGCTGACAAGTCCGTGGAATCCTGCGAACAACTGGCTCCGGAGGAAAATGAAGCGTTGAATGCCATTGAATTGAAAATGCGCCTGCCAAGCATTTCTCCCAGATAAAGTCCCAGAGAAACGTTGTTGCAATACTTGATATTGTGAACCAGTTCCTTGTAACGGCCCTGATAGATGAACAAAGGCCATACCTGATTTGTTTGCACACGGCCCCAGAAGCATTGCTGCGCAGCCTGCGGTGGCGTTTTAATGAAAGCGAATGGCATTCCCCACAAACAGTCCCCGCAAAGATGCGCCATTCCGTACGGCAATGGCTTCCCGCAGAGAACACATTTCCTGGGGAAGAACAAGGACAGCACCGATCCCGCCAGCCACACTATATCCGAACCCTTCAACATGGCCGCCAATGTAGCAATCTTTCCCCACACTCAGGTGCCGGAACAGCAATTTCTTCACAAAAATAAAACAGATCTTGAGTGAAACGCCTGAATTGCGGCCATTATCTTGCTTATTTCAATCCAAGTTGTGTTCATTTCCGTAGCGGTACTTATCTTTCGGCTTGTTTGCAGGTTACGCGCCTGCCACTTGCGACTCCAGTTAACCGCTTCTTTCGGTCACATTTTTGCTGAAAATGCGCCCGTTTGATGCCTTTGCTATAATTTATGGCATCATTCTCAATACCCGTTGAATATGGGGTATTGAGCACACTTTGTTTCAGAGAACGATTGCGCTGGCAACAGCGGAAGCGCAAATGGAGCCCTCGAAAGCTCCATGCAGCACTTCCTGCTATGGCCGATGGCCTGGGTATAAGTCCAGCGGCGGTACCACACTGTCTTTGTATCATTACTTTTCCAATCCGCACTTTCATCCCCTACAAGATTTGCTCATTTTCTGTACGCAGCGGCGGGCTTCGCTTGATTGGTGCAGGATTGTCCCACCCTATTGACATCCGCAACAGCTGATTCCGCCTGCTTCACTCAGGTTTCTTCAGTTGCTCTCCTCCAATCGGCCGAAGAATCAACCATTTTCCGGCCGCCAAAGACAATTCGGCCGAGAAAAGCCATTATTTTCGGCCAAATGACGAAAATTCCGCTGTTTCGCCGAGAAAAACCCATTTGTTCGGCCATTTCACATCAAGCGGCCGAAAAAAAAGGCATTTTCTGGCTGAGAATAGCAGTTCTTCACGACAGTAACGACAAAATCTCTCCTGCAATTTCATGTTCGTTCGGGATGGATACGAGTATCCGGATTCGAAATTGCCGGTAACGTTGCAATAATTCCCGGCAAGTATGCTCAATACCTGCAGACCAGGGGGTATTGAGCATACCTGGTTTCCTAACAGATTGATAATCAATGGTGCATTTACTGCCACCGTGCTCAATACCCTTCAACAATGGGGCATTGAGCACACTTGGCCAGGGAACGAATGGGCCGGCAACAGCGGAAGCGCAAATGGAGCCCTTGAAAGCTCCATGCAGTGCTTCCTGCTGTAGCCGCTGGCTTGTGTATAAGGCCAGCGGCGGTGCTACAATAATTCTGCCTCCATTAATTCGCAAATCTGCTGCATCATTCGGTACAGGATTTGCCAATTTCCTGTACGGAACAATCGTTTCCGCCTATTTCGTACAGGATTTCGCCTTTTCCTGTACGAAACATCTGTTCTTGCTTGTGACGAGCAGGTTTGGACCCTGAACCTGCTCGTTCTATACAGATTGCACCCATTTTCTGTCTGAAATAGCTGGTTCCGCCAGTTCTACTCAGATTCAGCCGTTTTTCTCCAAATGGCCGAAAAATCAATAATTTTCCGGCCGCCCAAGGCAATCCGGCCGAGAAACGGGCATTTTTTCGGACAAATGACTGAATTCCCGCCGTTGCGCCGAAAAATCGCAGATATGTCGGCCATTTCTCTCCAACCGGCCGAGAAATCAGTCATTTTCCGGCCGCCCAAAGCAATCCGGCCGAAAATCAGTCATTTTTCGGCCATAAGTAACAGGGACGGCTTTTCAATCACAAAACATAGGTCCGAAAAGCAAAAATTTCCTGAATGTCTTCTCAATGATTGTAATGAGAGTTGATATGTGTGAAACTATTCGGGTAAAAATTCACGAAATCATGTGCAAAATTATAAATTTGCAACCGCGAAATATTCCGCAAATATGGTGAACGTTGAGAAAATAGAACAGAAGCTGGGATTCAACAAGGTGAGGGAATGGATTGCCGCCCGCGCAAGGAGCAGCTATGCCAAAAGCAGGGCCATGGAGGAGGAAGTTAGCACCAATCCCAAGGCCATAGAGCGCAGGCTGGCTCTCACTCAGGAAATGAAGACCATCTGCATGTTCGAACCCTCGTTCCCAAAGGATGGCTACGCAGACAATCTGGGCTATCTCAAGCCGCTGCTCAAGAATTCAACAACCATCGCTGTGGAAAATATGGTGCATCTGAGGTCCTACCTGCAGACAATGAAGGAGATAGTCAATTTCTTCAATAAGAGCAAGGAGGGAGCCTACCCTTGTCTGAAGGAACTCACAGCGTCAATTGTGCTTTACCCGGCCATCGCTGTGAAAATAGATAATATTCTGGACAGGAACGGGAATATAAAGGACAATGCAAGCCCTGAACTGGCAAGGATAATGGGTGAGATTCATTCAAAGGAGGGCTCCATTAGCAGGAAGGTGCAGCAGATATTGAGCAAGGGGATTGAGGAAGGCATTGTGGCTGAGGATGCCACAGTTCAGATGCGTGACGGCCGTGTGCTGGTTCCTGTGGCTGCGGGTAACAAGAGGAAGCTGGGAGGTTTCGTGTACGATGAATCGGCATCGGGAAAAACCGTTTTCATAGAGCCGGCGGAAGTGGTGGAACTCAACAATGCCTTGCGTGAACTTCAGTTTGCAGCCCAGCGTGAGATTCAGAGAATATTGCTGGAATTCAGTGATTTCCTACGTCCGTATCTGCCGGAACTGATAAATGCCGCCCAGATAATAGGCGAGGTGGATTTCATTCTGGCAAAAGGCCAGCTGGCAATGGAACTTGAATGTGACAAACCAATTGCTTCACAGGACGGGGAGCTCAAGATAGTGAAGGGAAGACACCCTGTTCTGGAACGCGCCCTCAAGAAAGAGAACAAGGCAATTGTGCCTTTGAACCTGTCTTTGAACAGCGATAAATCCATACTTATAATTTCAGGACCGAATGCAGGCGGAAAGTCGGTTTGTCTGAAAACCACAGGCATTCTGCAGTATATGTATCAATGGGGAATGCTCGTAAGCGCATCGGCAATAAGCGAATTCCCTATAATTGACAACATTTTCATTGACATTGGTGACGAGCAGAGCATTGAGAACGATTTGAGCACATACAGTTCGCATCTTGCCAATATGAAGGAGCTTGTGGAGGGGGTGAAGCGGAACTGGCTTGTTCTCATAGATGAGTTCGGTTCGGGTACGGAACCTGCTGCAGGCGGAGCCATTGCACAGAGCATTCTCTCCCACCTCGATAGTGTAGGAACTTATGCTGTAATAACCACCCACTACACCAATCTGAAGATGTACGCGGAAAGCATGCAAAGTTCTGCTGGCAGTGCCGAAGTAAATGAAGATTCTGAAACGGCCGCTGCCCGCAAGCCATTCAAGACACACGTTGTGAACGGGGCGATGCTCTTTGATGCGGCAAAAATCCAACCGCTTTTCGTGCTGGAACAAGGACTTCCTGGCAACTCGTTCGCCTTTGAACTTGCGCGCAAGATTGGCCTTCCTCAATGGCTGGTAGAACAGGCTCAGGCCATTGCCGGTACCGGTTTTGTGGACATGGAAAGGCAGTTGAGAAAAATATCGCGCGAGAAACGCAAGCTTGAGGAGAAACTCAGGAAGATAAGCACAACAGACAAGGTCCTTGAAAACGTAACTGACCGTTATCAGAAGGAGCTGGAAGACATCAAGCATACAAAGAAGGAGATAATTGAGGCGGCAAAGGCTGAGGCCAAGGAAATAATAGCGGGAGCAAACAAGGAAATCGAGGCCACAATAAGAAAAATAAAGGAAGCTCAGGCGGAAAAGGAGCGCACTAAAGAGGCACGTCTGAAAATCAACGCTTTCAAGGAAGACCTCAACAAGGAAAACCAGTCTGAGGAAGATATCAGGATTGAGAAGAAAATGCAGCAGCTTGCCCAGCGCAAGGCCCGCAAGGAAGCCAGGCGTCAGAAGGAAGCGCAAAAACCTGCGGCAGGAAACGGCACGGCCGGTGATTCTCAGGTTGAAACAATCACAGGACCGCTGAAAGTGGGTGACAGGATAAGAATCAAGAGCAACGGACTGATAGGACAGGTGAACCAAATAAGCAGCAAATACATTCAAGTGGCCGTTGGAAACATTCTCAGCAGAATGAAGGAAGCTGACATTGAGCGGATTACAGCCCAGGAGTTCAAGGAGGCCCACCAGGAAAGGGACAGAAGCATTGCCGTAATTTCAGAAAGCATTGCAAAACGCAAGCTGGAATTCAAGCCGAGCATAGACATACGCGGTGAAAGGCTTTCTGATGCTCTTGACATTGTGAGCCGTTTCATTGACGATGCAATCATGCTTGACATTCCACAGGTTAAGATCCTGCATGGCAAAGGTACCGGTGTGCTCAAGGAAGAGATCAGGAAATACATCCGTACCGTTCCGGGCGTGACTGAAGTTAATGACGAGGACATACGCTACGGAGGCAGCGGAATAACCGTGGTGGATTTCAGATAATACCATCGCAGTGGAAAATATGAATGAATATAAAATCTGATAATATGGAAAACAGAGAAGAAAACAAAAAGGAGATGAATTTTGCAAGACACATGAAACATTCATCGCTGAGTCCCAGGTCAAAGAAGCAGAGCAGCGTAAAGCTTATTGCCATGCTGGCAATACTGATAATCCTTGTGCTCTTCATGATATTCGCAGGCTGTTCGCGCAATCCTGAAAGTTCACAGGAAGAAGCTGTCCGCAATGCCAAGGATTTTCTCACCGCATACGTAAAGAAAGATTTCAACAAGGTGAGGTCCCTTGCAACGGCTTCGCTCGACTCGCTGGTGAACGAGGCCTCAAAATCTTCCGAGCAGCTCAGTCCAAAGGCAAAGAAGATGATTGCTTCAATCACCGCCGACATGTACTTTGACATTGATTCCTCATTCGTGAACGAAGGCGTTGATACAATAACAGTGTACTACACTCTCATCAAACCCAGGCCGGGCAACAAGGAAGTGCTCCAGAAACTCAAGAGCTCCAATGTTGTAATGATACACAAGCAAGGCAGCTGGAAGGTTGACAGGATGAACTGAATGTCAGATTACTTCGCAAACAAATC